>CAJXUG010000132.1:0-5692 GCA_913060785.1 uncultured Flavobacteriaceae bacterium
CTTGAGGATTGTCTAACAAATCTTCTGTCAGTAAAGAACAATAGCAATCGTTTTGATCTACATATAATTTAAACCATGATAGTGCAATTTTACCAACACTGGAGTTGCCTCCACCTGGCGTATTTGCTACAGAATGATTGCCATTTTCTATTTCAAATAAAAGCTTGTTTGTGTTATTTGGAGTGTTGTCATAATGAATGTTGGCATGAACCCCTGGAGGTGCTACGGCGTCGTTTTGGGCACTAAAAATTACTACAGGGCTGTCGTGGTCTAATTCTGGAGTTGGGAGCCAAGGGCATAGCGCAACGACTCCTTTAATACTGTTGTCTAAAACAGCAGCTCGTTGAGCTCCTCCACCTCCCATAGAATGTCCACTTACGGCAAACTTATCTTCATCTATAGCCCCAAGAAGTGGTGATGCGTTTCTGGTGTTTTCTTCTCGTAAAGTTTCTAGTGCGTCTAATAAAGCTTCTGCTCTAGCTTCTGGAAAATCAAAAATAGAATTTGTGCCAATAATAATAGTAACAATACCATGAGAGGCATAAAATGGCCCCCATTGCTCAACACTATCTGGAGATGCGGTAAAACCGGGAACAATAGCTATACTAGCAAAAGGTGGTGTGGCATTTGTTGGATAATAAACAGTGGCTCCAAAATAAGCAGGCCCGTCACGCAACCCGTCTGCCTCTGTGAGGGTTGCAACATCATAAACTCCTGGGTTGGTTAGGCTCTCAATGGTGATATCTGCGCACTGAGAAAGTGCCATTGTACTGGATAGTAAAAAAGCCAATAAAACAACTGCTTTTTTATATAGTTCTCTCATCTTTTATTTTTTTAATCTTTTGTAAATTACAATAGTATTTTTTAAAAATCAAACACAGGTTTTGGTGAATGTGTTTTTTAAGAAGTTATTTATCAATGTGCTTGTAGCCAATTTTCACCCTCTCCTAGTTCAACATCAAGAGGCACAACTAGCGTATAGGCATTTTCCATCTCAGTTTTAATGAGTGCTTTCATTGCAGAGAGTTCTGGTTTATACACATCAAAAACTAGTTCGTCATGTACCTGCAGGAGCATCTTTGTTTTATAGCCACCTTTCTCTAATTTTTCATGAATGTTTATCATGGCAATTTTAATAATATCTGCGGCGCTTCCTTGAATAGGAGCATTTACCGCATTTCGTTCTGCAGCTCCTCGCACAATAGCATTAGAACCGTTAATATCTTTTAAATATCTGCGACGGCCTAATACTGTTTGTACATAGCCATTATCTCTTGCGAAATCGACCAATTCGCTCATGTAATTACGCAGTTTTGGGTAGGTGCTGTAGTAGGTGTCAATGAGTTCCTTTGCTTCACTTCTTGAAAGATCTGTTTGGTTGCTTAGTCCAAAGGCAGAAACACCATAGATAATACCAAAGTTTACAGTTTTGGCATTACTTCGTTGCTCTCGGGTTACCTGCTGTAAGGGTACATTAAACACCTTAGCCGCTGTAGATGCGTGAATATCTTGTCCATCTTTAAAGGCCTGCATCATGGTTTGCTCCTCACTTAAGGCGGCAATGATACGAAGCTCTATTTGAGAATAATCTGCAGCCACCAATACATACTCCTTGTTTCTTGGAACAAAGGCTTTTCTCACCTGTCTTCCTCTTTGGGTGCGTATTGGGATGTTTTGCAGGTTAGGGTTATTACTACTAAGGCGCCCTGTTGCCGCAACTGTTTGCATGTAATCTGTATGGACTCTTCCCGTGGCCTGCTCTATTTGTAAAGGTAAGGCATCTACATAGGTGGATTTTAGTTTGGCTAGCCCACGGTACTCAAGCACATCTGCAATAATTGGATGGTCTTTTGCAAGGTATGATAGCACGTCTTCTGCGGTAGAGTATTGCCCTGTTTTTGTTTTTTTAGGCTTGGCAACAAGTTTCATTTTACCGAAAAGAATTTCTCCCAATTGCTTTGGAGATGCAATGTTAAATTCTTCTCCAGCTTCTTTGTAAATGTTAGCCTCTAGGGTAAGAATATCATGGTCTAAATCTCCAGAGAGTGATTGTAAGAACTCTTTATCTAGGTTGATGCCTTCTGCCTCCATAGCAGCAAGTACTCTTAAAAGTGGCACCTCAATGTCATCAAATAATTTTTGAAGATTACTTTCCTTAAGCTCTTTGGCAAAGTGCTCTTTGAGCTGAAATGTAATATCTGCGTCTTCTACCGCATATTGTGTTTGCTGGTCTATAGGCACATCGCGCATCGATTTTTGGTTTTTCCCTTTTTTGCCAATGAGCTCTGTGATGGATACGGGCGTGTAGTTTAAATACGTTTCTGCCAATACATCCATGTTGTGTCTCATATCTGGATTGATCAGGTAATGGGCCAGCATGGTATCAAATAATTTTCCGTGTAGAGAAATATTATATTTACGTAAAACCTTAATATCGTATTTTAAATTTTGCCCAACCTTTTCAATTTCTGTAGCTTCAAAAAAGGGACGTAATTGTTCTATAATTTGCTGGCTAGCATCTCTGTCTTTAGGAAAGGGGAGATAGAATCCTTTGCCTTTTTCCCAAGAAAAAGCAATTCCAACAAGCGCTGCGGTAAGCGGGTTTAGCCCTGTTGTTTCTGTATCAAAACAAACGCTAGGTTGCTTCATTAGATTTTCTATAAACAAGCGTGTTCCCATGCCAGGTTGTACGGTTTGATAAAAATGCTCTGTGTCTTTAATGGTTTTTCTACTACTGTAGCTCTGGCTTTGGGTAGTAGGTTCATTGTCTCCACCAAAGAGTGAAAACTGCCCTTCTCCAGCGCTAGGGCTTACAGGTGTTGGAGGAGTCTTTTTTGAATCAGTGGCAGCCGCTTTGGGTTGGTTACTGGTTCCTTTTGTGGCCATGGCCTGCTCAGAGAATGTATTAGCAAAGCTAGTGGTAAGGCGGCGAAACTCTAATTCTTCAAAAATTTCTGTTACGGCGCTAATATCTGGAGCACTCATCTGAAAATTGGCTGCATTAAAATCTACGGGCACATCTAGCATTATGGTGGCTAGTTCTTTGCTGAGAAGACCAAGGTCTTTATTGGCTTCTATTTTTTCTTTCATTTTTCCCTTGAGTTGCTCTGTATTGGCAAGTAACCCCTCCATAGATCCAAATTGGCTAATGAATTTTTTGGCAGTTTTATCTCCCACACCTGGAAGGCCAGGAATGTTATCTGCACTGTCACCCATCATTCCTAAATAATCGATGACTTGCATGGGGTCAGTAACTTCAAATTTCTTTTGTACCTCAGGAATTCCCCAGGTTTCATACCCACCTCCAAAAACAGGACGATACATAAAAATATTATCTGAAACCAGCTGAGCAAAATCCTTATCTGGAGTAACCATAAAGGTTTGATATCCTTCTTTTTCTGCTTTTTTTGCCAAGGTTCCTATCACGTCGTCTGCCTCAAAACCTTCTTTAACCATGATAGGTATATGCATGGCAGTCAATATTTTTTGAATATACGGTACCGCTATTTTAATACCATCTGGCGTTTCATCTCTATTGGCCTTATACTCTGGAAATAGTTCGTTTCTTGCCTGGCTGCCTCCTTTGTCAAAACAAACAGCTATATACTCTGGACGTTCTCTTTTAATAACATCAATAAACGAATTCATAAACCCTAAAATAGCAGAGGTGTCCATCCCTTTGCTATTTATGCGAGGGTTTTTAATAAGCGCATAATACCCTCTAAAGATTAAAGCAAATGCATCAATAAGAAATAAACGTTTTTTTGGTTGTGACATGGTTGCTTTGTCTTTTTGAGCGAAGCTCAGGGGTTTATGAAATAGGAATCGCAATAGTAATTTAAGATGCGCCTAATTTTTTTTCAATGATATCCAAAAATAGAAAAAACACTAGAGAGTTTTACTAAAAGCCATTACAAAATATCAATAGAATGTAAACCAATAAAAAAGCCCTACACAAACGTATAGAGCTTTTTGGTATTGTTTGTAAGGCGAGTGTTGCCAATACTTTTTAAAGAGTATCGAAATATATTACCGCCGTAAGTAAATCTTTTTGTTTGTTAAGATCTAAATTATTCTGCTTTGTAAAGGCTTTCATTTGATTTTGTTTCTCTCCAAACACCTTTAATTTTTTACTTCTAGACTTAGGCATTTGATAGAATTTACCACTTTTTGTCACTAAGTAAAAAACAGGTTTGTCTTTAAAAACAGCAGGGAGTGTTTTTGTTATAGATGATGTAGCTTTTTTTTCTGGCTTAAAATCTTTTATGTGTTTTTTATACAGTGCTGTTTTACTTCCTTCAAAGATAACTTGAAAATAACCTCCATTTTCAACACCTCCTTGGTAGGGCACAAACACATATATATCATCTACAATCTTTACATAAATGTCTTGAGATTTAGTTAAAACTCTTGCGTTTTCATCATCTGAGCTAAGGGTTTGTTTAACTTCCATCTCATCTGCAACGGCATTGTATCTTATCGCTAAATTATCTGCAAGGAGTTTTCCTTCTTTGTAAATGTTCCCTAGTAAAAAACTTGGATTGTTGTAAGGAGTACCTTTGTAGGTTTCTGTGTCTTTAAAGTTAACATCCTTATTTTGTCTTTTTATGTAGTTATCTAAAAGAAATACATCTGAGACAAACATTGCAGCGTCAAACTGTGCGGTAGTTGTATTAAGTGTTATGACACACAAAACAACAGTCATTATAATTTTTTTCATTGGTGTGGTTTTTATTTACGAATAAAACATCAAAAACTTTGCCAAGATTAAAGCGCGTTAAAATAGGCCAAAGCTTGGTTGAAATCTTTCTCTCTACGAAGGTTTAAATTATTATTTTCTATGTAAGTACTCATTTGGTTTACCATTGGCGCAAACAACTTTTCTCTTTTTGCTTTTCCTTTTGGAAGTTTTGTTAAACCTCCTGTGCTACTTACAATATACAGTTGTTCTTTTTCTTTGAAAGTGTCTGGCACGTCTCTAGAGTATGAGTTTGCAGACTCTTTTCCCTCAACAAAATCTTTGATTATTTTTTTATAAATGGTAAGCTTACTTCCCTCTGCAATCACCATAAAGTACCCCGCTTTTTGATTTTTATCTGGAGATACAAGATAAACAAATTCATCATTTAAAATGCGCACAGATATGTTTTGATCTGCTTGGATGACATTGGCAACAGTAGCTGAGGTGCTAGTATTTGCCTTTAGTTCTATTTCTTCTGCCTGGACATTATACCTAAGGGCAACATTGCTAGCCACTATCTTTCCGTTTTTATATACAGACCCTATTTGGAACTCTTTGTTTGCGTATATAGAACCCATAGTATTCTTATATCCTTTGAAAACGGGGGTTGTCTTTGATGATAAAAAAACGTTATCTGTTGTTTGGTCATTGGTCATGCTTTGAGAAAGCATGTTTAAAGACACAAAAAGGGATACTAATACTAGAAAATTATTTTTCATTAACGACATAGTTTATTTTTAAAAACACGCCCAAAATTAATCTTTCGAACTTTTAATTGTGTTAAATTACTGTTATACTTCAAGGGTATTTGATCTATTTTTTATTTGATTGCAAATAAAAACAAAACATACTATGTGACAATTGCATTGTGCGTTTTTTGTGAGATATTTTTTATGCGCTCTTGCTTTTTTAACGCTCAATTAAATCCTGTCTCTTATACACATCTCCGAG
>CAJXUG010000133.1:0-5680 GCA_913060785.1 uncultured Flavobacteriaceae bacterium
ACCAACAACAACACGATACTAGAGGTTACAGAGACTTGGGTATATGTTCAAGACTATGTGGTAACACAATCAGATATTGATACGGGTAGTATCACTAACCAAGCTACTGCAAATGGCATGGGCGTAAACGCAGTGGTTACAGATCTATCTGGAGCTACTATTAGTGATGATATTCCAACGGTAACTATCCTTTGCCAAAACAATGCTATTGCGCTCATAAAAACAGGAGTGTTCATTGACGCAAATGGTGATAATTGTGCAGATGTTAATGAAACGGTTTCGTATAGTTTTGTTGTTAAGAATACTGGAAACACAACAATTTCTAATATTGATATTGATGATGCACTAGTAAATGTAATAGGAGGTCCTATTACCCTTTCTCCAGGACAAGAAGATTCGGCTACATTTACAGCTGTCTATTTAATTACTCAAGCAGATATTGACTTAGGGACAATCACAAACACCGCTACAGTTGGTGGTTTAAACCCAGCTGGAGTTGTAATTACTGACACCTCTGATGATGGCAGTTTCTTGCAAGATGATCCAACGGTAACAGCACTTTGTCAAAACAATGCTATTTCACTTATAAAAACAGGGGTATTTAATGATGTCAATGGTGATAATTGCGCAAATGTAAAAGAAACCATTACCTACAACTTTAGAGTTGTTAATACTGGTAACACTGTAATTACAAACATTGATATTGATGATGCATTAGTAAACGTGCAAGGAGGTCCAATCTCACTTAATCCAGGTGAGGAGGACACCACCACATTTACGGCAAGCTATCTAATAACTCAAGCAGATATTAACATAGGTTCAGTAACAAATACCGCAACAGCAACTGGGTTAACGCCACAGGGAGAAGTTGTTAGCGATATTTCAGATGATGATAGATTAACAGAAGATGATCCAACGGTAACTCTATTGTGTAATAATGCCATTATTGCTTTAATTAAAACAGGAACACCAGCAGATGAAAATGGTGATGGTTGTATAGACCTGGGAGAAACCATAATCTATGACTTTGTTGTAACAAACCTTGGTAATGTTGCTTTAACACAAGTTATTGTAACAGATCCAATGGTTACAGTACAAGGTGGCCCTGTTACCATAGTAGCTGGTGAGAGTAATACCGAAAGTTTCTTTGCAATCTATACTGTTACACAACAAGATGTTGAGAATGGACTTGTAAGTAACCAGGCAATTGCAGAGGGGCTAGATCCTTCTGGCAACGTTGTAAATGATTTATCTGATGATAATAGCAATTTTGAGGATGATAGTACGGTAAGTATTTTATGCCAAGACCCATCCATCTTCCTTGAAAAAGAAGGTGTCTTTAATGACGAAAACAATAGTGGATTTGCTGATGTTGGTGAAACAATTAGTTATAATTTCACGGTAACCAATACAGGAAATCTCATATTGTTTAATATTACTTTAGAAGATCCATTGCCGGGAGTAGTTGTGCAAGGAGGTCCTATTGCATCTTTAAATCCAGGGCAAATTGACGCTACCACATTTACTGCTACCTATACCTTAACTCTGGCAGATATAGATGCTCAGAGGGTGGTTAATCAAGCTACAGTAAGAAGTATAACAGCAGATAATATAGCTGTTATTGACACATCTGATGATCCAACCAATTTAACAAATTCAGATCCAGACTCTGATGGAGATCCAGATGATCCAACCATTATAGATCTTCCAATTGTAGGGTCACAGTTTAGGATATTTAATGCTGTTTCAGCAGATGGAAATGGTGAGAATGACTTCTTCTTTATCAATGGTATTAGTGATTGGCCAGAGAATAACGTTCAGATATTTAACCGCTGGGGAGTCAAAGTTTTTGAAACTAATGGCTATGGAGGAAGTAATGATCAAGAGAATGTCTTTAGGGGTTATTCTGACGGACGTCAAACAGTTGCGCCAGAAACATTATTACCAACAGGTACTTATTATTATGTAATTACATTCAATGGTCCAGATAACCCAGGTAATAGTAGTTATGCCGGTTACTTATATTTAAATAGATAATACATAAAATTTAGTGCTAAGGGTCACAGCTTTTAATTATAAACGATATAATATGAAACATAAATTAATCACAGTTTTCGTGTTGTTTTTCTTTGGACTGCAAGGGGTTTCTGCCCAGCAAGACCCTCAATACACGCAGTATATGTATAATACCCAGGTTGTGAACCCTGGATATGCGGGGTCTAAAGAGGTGCTTAGTTTTGGAGCTCTAATGCGCAGCCAATGGGTAGGTCTTGATGGTGCCCCTAAAACAGGAACCTTTACTATTGATGGCCCAGTAAGTAGTGCTAAAAATATGGGTTTAGGTCTTAGCATTGTTGTAGATGAAATTGGTCCTGCAGTTGAGACCAACTTTACGGTAGATTACTCATACACCATCAAAATAGGTGAAGATAGAAACTTAGCTTTTGGTTTAAAAGCAGGTATGCATATACTGGATGTTGATTTTACTAAGTTGGATGTTTTTGATCAAGGTGATCCAAGATTTCAAAATAATATAGATAACAAGTTTCAGCCACAAATTGGTGCAGGATTGTATTATCATACCCCGAATTATTATGTAGGCTTATCTGTGCCAAATTTCTTAACTACAAGGCATTTTGATGTTTCTAGTCTAGACAACTCAAATTCTGAGTCAACACCTCAAGAAAATTTACACTATTTTTTAATTGCGGGATATGTATTTGATATCAATGAAAACTTAAAGTTAAAGCCTGCATTTATGAGTAAAGTAGTGAGTGGAGCACCCCTGCAAGCAGATGTTTCTTTAAATGCACTTTTTAATGAAAAATTAACTCTTGGGGTTGCCTACAGATGGAGCGCTGCTATAACAGCCATGGCTGGTTTTCAGGTAAATGATGGTTTGTTTATTGGTCTTGGGTATGATTATCAAACCACAGATTTAGAAATATACAGTGATGGATCTTATGAGTTGATGTTACGCTTTGACGTATTTACCAAACCACAGAGAGTACTTACACCAAGATTTTTCTAGATACCGATATCTCTAGGATACAACTAACAGAATAAAATTAATAAACAATAACATAATAGCAACATTATGGATATCCGTTCAATACAAAAGTTACTTACCATACTTGTTATGTTTTTAAACATTGGGTTTGGTTTTTCACAAACAAATGAGCTTATACAGGCAGACAAGGATTTTGATTGCTTTGCCTATATAGATGCTCGTGAGATTTACCTAAAAGTTGTAGAAGATGGGTATGGCTCTGCAGAGATATACAAGAAATTAGGTGATACCTATTATTGGAACAGTGAGTATGATAATGCTTCAAAATGGTATCTACGTTTAGTAGAACAATTTCCAGAGCAAACAACTGCTGAGTATTATTTAAGAGCAGCACAAAGCCTGAAAACACAAAGTGATTACCTGCGCTCTGACCAAATGATGGAACAATATACTATTGTTGCAGGAGATAATTTAATTTCAAAAAACTTTAAAAAAAATAAAGAGTATCTCAGTGAAATAGCTTTTCAGTCAAAGAAATACGAATTAGTTAAAACCAATATTAGCTCTGCCACCTCAGATTTTGGTTCTGCGTATTACAACGGTAATATTGTATTTGCTTCTGCCGACGGAACTGTTGGTGAAAATAGAGATCTTTGGACAGATCAACCTTATTTAGATTTATTTGTTGCCACTCGTGATAGCCTAGGACAGCTTTCAGAGAAAGAGCCTTTAAGTGACAAAATAAACACAAAATATCATGAGAGTTCTGCGGTATTTACCCAAGATGGAGAGGTAATTTATTTCACTAGAAATAACTATGCCCAAGGAGACAAAAAACCAGGAAGGGATAAGCAAAGAACCGTTCGTTTAAAACTCTATACTTCAACTAAGGATAGTTTAGGAAACTGGACAGATGCTGTAGAGTTGCCATTTAATAGCCAGGAATATTCCACTGCACATCCTGCACTGAGTGTAGATGAAAAACGCTTGTATTTTTCAAGTGATATGCCGGGTAGTTATGGAATGAGTGATTTATGGTATGTTAACATCTCACAAGACGGAACCTATGGCTTGCCTATTAATTTAGGCGCAGATGTAAATACAGAGACCAGAGAATCATTTCCTTTTATAAGCAGAAACGGAAATTTATATTTCTCCACAGATGGTCGTCCAGGACTTGGAGGTTATGATATTTTTTCTGCCCCTATTAGCGAACTAGGTGATATTGGAGCTATTGTAAATGTTGGTTCGCCGGCAAATAGTAACCAGGATGATTTTAATTTAATTATTGAAGAAGATTTAAACTTAGGGTACGTTAGTTCTAACAGAGATGGACAGCAGGGAAGTAGTGATGATGATATTTATAGAATCCAATTTTATAGCTGCAGTATTGATATTGCTGGAGTTGTTGTAGATAGCACTACAGGAGCTCTTTTGCCAGGAGCCACAGTTAAATTATTAGATCAAGATAATACCCAAATAGCAGAACTAATTGCCGATGATATGGCAGCCTTTAGTTTTCCTGACAGAGATTGTGAGACTCAATACACTGTAAGGGCATTAAAGGATGGATTTGAAACAAACGAGGAGCTGTTTACAACACCAAGTGAAACAGAAAAATTATCTCTTGTAATACCCCTAACTCCTGTTGATCCATGTCCTCCAAATGATTTGGGATGTAGATTAACCTTGCTGCCTATATACTTTGATTTTGACAAGAGTTTTATTCGTCCAGATGCTGCAATAGAATTGGCAAAAATACTAGCGGCTATGCGCCAGTATCCAGAACTTATTATTCATATAGAATCACACACAGACGCAAGAGGAAAAGATATTTACAATGAAAAGTTATCTGGCAGAAGAGCACAATCTACCAAGAAATGGCTTATAGATAATGGTATAGCCGCTTCTAGATTATCAGCAAAAGGATATGGAGAATATCAATTAACCAACCAATGTTCTAATGGAGTTGAGTGCAGTGAGCAGGAGCATCAACTCAATAGAAGGTCTATGTTTATTATTCAAAACTAAAACCCTTACTAAAGGCACAAAAACACCTCTACTGTATGTCGGTAGGGGTGTTTTTGTGTTTATAAAACCCGCATACTAAGTAATTGATTGAATTTCTTTTACCTTTGTGGTATAATTTATAGCATGGAATTACAACTTACCAAACCTATTTGCTTTTTTGATTTAGAAACTACAGGTATCAATATAGCTACAGACAGAATTGTAGAAATCTCTATTTTAAAAGTATTTCCAAACGGAAATAAACAGAGTCATACCTGGAGGGTAAACCCTACGGTTCCCATACCGCCAGAAACCACAGCAGTGCATGGCATTACAGACCAGATGGTGGCCAATGAGCCTGTTTTTAAAGACCTCTCCAAGCAAGTTTATGAGTTAATTAAAGATAGTGATCTTGGGGGCTTTAATAGCAACCGTTTTGATATTCCATTACTGGCAGAGGAATTATTAAGAGCCGGTGTAGATTTTGACATGAAGAAAAACCTTGCCGTAGATGTGCAGACTATTTTTCATAAAAAAGAAAAAAGAACCCTAGAGGCGGCCTACCAATTTTATTGTGGTAAAACACTTGTAGATGCTCACAGCGCAGCTGCAGATACCCTGTCTCTTATACACATCTGACGCTGCCGACGAAGAGGATAG
>CAJXUG010000134.1:0-5657 GCA_913060785.1 uncultured Flavobacteriaceae bacterium
GTATAAGAGACAGATATAATACTTGCTTAACTAGATTAGCTGTAAAGGAAGACTTCATAAATTTGACACATTGACTATTAATCTACAAAAATATGAAACCTAAAGTTAGTATCTTTCTACCTTTAAATAATATTTTTGCGAAAGCTTTATATTGCAAACGATAGCAAACATCTATTTATGATATTCTAAGCAATTTATATTTGATATGTATAAAAAAATAGTAGCCATCGCCATGGGCGGTTATTCTAGTGAGTTTGAAATCTCTTTAAAAAGTGGAGAGGTAGTCTATAATGCAATAGACAAAACCTGCTATGAGGTATATAAAGTACATGTGCTAGAAAACAATTGGCACTATGTATTGCCAGATGGAACAAAAGCAGCCGTTAATAAAGAAAATTTTGGATGCTCTTACAAAGGAGATAGTATTGTTCCAGATGTGGTTTTTAACACCATACACGGAACCCCTGGAGAAGATGGTATGCTTGCATCTTACCTAGAGCTTATTGGTGTAGCTCAAACAAGCGCTGGTTTTTACCAAGCTGCACTTAGTTTCAATAAACGTGATTGCTTGAGTGTTTTAAAAAAATTCGGCATTAAGTGCGCAAACTCTATTTATATTAATGAGGGAGATACCATAGATACCACAGAGATAATAAAAACAGTTGGCCTACCTTGTTTTGTAAAACCTAACAGAGCTGGTTCAAGTTTTGGTATTAGTAGAGTACAAACTGCTGAAATGCTACCAAAGGCATTACTTGAGGCCTACAAAGAAGATACAGAGGTAATCATTGAGAGTGAACTTTTAGGCACAGAGGTATCTGTTGGCGCCTTCAAGGATAAAGGGCAAATACAGGTTTTAAATCCTACAGAAATCGTTTCAGAGAATGACTTTTTTGATTATGAGGCTAAGTATCTTGGAAAGTCTCAAGAAATTACACCCGCAAGAATTTCAGATAAAGATAAAAAAGCGGTGCAGCAAGTAACAAAGCACATCTATAAACTACTTAACATGGAGGGGGTTACTCGCAGTGATTTTATCATACAAGATGGAATTCCGTACTTTATTGAAATAAACACCACACCAGGGCTTTCTAAAGAAAGTATCATTCCAAAACAGCTTGATGATGCCCAGATACCCTTGACATCTTTTTTTAGCATGCTACTTGAAAATGCACTTAACGGCTAATATTATAAGCTCTCAAACGCTAGCAAAGCAACTCCTTGACTAGAAAAGAGATAAAATCTGTATCTTTACTTTATAAAACAAATACCGTGTCAAACACTTCAAAAAAAATAGCTGTATTCCCAGGATCTTTTGATCCTATAACATTGGGTCATGTTGATATTATAAATAGAGCATTACCCCTTTTTGACACTATCATTATTGCCATTGGTAGTAATGCAACAAAAAAACATATGTGGTCTTTGCAGGATAGAAAAACTGCCATTGAAACCCTTTTTGAAAATAATAATGCCATAAAAGTGGCTACTTATGATGGGTTAACTGCTACCTTTTGTAAAAGTCAAGGGGCTCAATTTATAGTAAGAGGGCTGCGTAACTCCACAGATTTTGAATATGAGCAAACCATTGCTCAGGCCAATGATAAAGTAAATGGGGTAGATAGTGTTTTTATAATCTCAAGGCCAGAGTATGGTTTTATTTCTTCTTCTATAGTTAGAGACATAGCCAGAAATGGTGGAGATTACAGCAAGCTTGTACCCTAGTCTAACATCGTTTTTAGTAAGTAAACAACCCTAAAGCTAAACTTACCTGCGGTTTTTGCTTCTTTTTATCAATGTTAACACACCCCCTACCACTATCAAAACTAAAGAAGGATAAAAAGTAAGCAACGTTAAAAGACCAAAAGCCAACGCATTACCCGCTTCTATAATAGACAAGGCATCTAAAGCTAATACTATTAGTAATGGGGCAGATCCAAAAAACAAAAGGCAAAGGCCCACTTGCAGTACTTTATGTAGTTTATTCCAGAAAAGTTTAAAACGCATATTTTGTTTTTTTATATAACAGTAAGATAAATTTTAAAAAATATAGATATCTATAATTATCTTATAAAGTGCCGGCAAGAAAATAGAGCACAAAAAAACTCCGCTAGTTTCCTAGTGGAGTTTTTTGTGTGTAAGTTAAAATCAACTTATAGCGCAGCTACGTGCTTAGCCATGTTAGATTTTAAGTTAGAAGCTTTATTATTATGAATAATATTTTTCTTAGCTAACTTATCAATCATACCGTTGATAGAAGGCAATGTCTTTTCTGCTTCTTTTTTGTCTTCAAGTTCTTGAAAACGCTTCATCGCATTACGAGCTGTTTTATGTTGGTAACGATTAAGTAAACGTTTTGTTTCGCTACTTCTAATTCTCTTTAATGCTGACTTGTGATTTGCCATAATTGTTTTTATTAACTTTTTTGTAGTCCGTAGGGGAATCGAACCCCTGTTACCAGGATGAAAACCTGGCGTCCTAACCCCTAGACGAACGGACCATTTTTTGGTTGCAAGTACAGACAGAATTTTCAAGTTGCCATCAGTACCCCAAAATTTCAAAATAACCTTAGTAGTCCGTAGGGGAATCGAACCCCTGTTACATGGATGAAAACCATGCGTCCTAACCCCTAGACGAACGGACCGTTTGTTTTTAATTCGGCTGCAAAAATACAAACATTTTTATATGCTACAAACCCTATTGTAGATTTTTTTTAAAAAAATTTAATACGCCTTTGCAAACAAAACTTTTCTAGCAGAAACCTTTCCTGTAACAATACACGTGCCCCCTTCATTATCAGTGTCTAAGGGTATACAACGTATGGTCGCCTTGGTTTCTTTTTTTATTTTCTCTTCTGTTGCAGAAGTGCCGTCCCAATGAGCAGAAATAAATCCTCCTTTTTCATTCAAGACTTTTTTAAATTCATCATAACTAGAGACCTGTGTAGTATGTGCTGCCCTGTAGTTTATAGCCTTGGCAAATAGGTTGTCTTGAATTTCTTCTAAAAGACCCTCTACTCTAGCTACAACAGCGGTTGTTTCAACAATCTCTTTGGTAAGTGTATCTCTTCTTGCCATCTCTACGGTTCCTTTTTCTAAATCTTTAGGACCAATAGCAATGCGTAAAGGCACACCTTTAAGCTCATACTCGTTAAATTTCCAACCTGGTTTATGTGTATCTCTTTTGTCAAACTTAACACGTACTCCTTTGGCGCGCAGATCTTTCATTAAATTATTGGCAAGGTCACTTACCGCGTCAAACTGCTCATCATTTCTATAAATAGGCACAATAACAACTTGATCTGGAGCAAGCTTAGGAGGTAATACAAGACCATTATCATCACTATGGGTCATAATTAAAGCGCCCATTAAGCGGGTAGAAACTCCCCAAGAGGTAGCCCAAACATATTCTTGTTTTCCTTCTTTGTTTGCAAATTTCACGTCAAATGCCTTGGCAAAGTTTTGACCTAAAAAATGAGATGTTCCTGCCTGCAAGGCCTTCCCATCTTGCATTAATGCTTCTATACAATAAGTCTCTAAGGCGCCTGCAAAACGTTCGCTTTCTGTCTTCAAACCTTTTACAACAGGAACCGCCATATGGTTTTCAACAAAATCTGCATATACATTCATCATTTGCTGAGACTCTGCAATGGCTTCACTTTTTGTAGCATGTGCCGTATGCCCTTCTTGCCATAAAAACTCTGTGGTGCGCAAAAACAAACGGGTACGCATTTCCCAGCGCACTACATTGGCCCATTGATTAATTAAAAGTGGTAAATCTCTGTATGACTGAATCCATTTTCTATAAGTATCCCAAATAATAGTTTCAGAGGTTGGACGTACAATAAGCTCTTCTTCAAGCTTTGCCGTTTCATCAACCACAATACTCCCATCTTCTGCTGTTTTAAGCCTGTAGTGAGTTACCACCGCACACTCTTTTGCAAAACCATCTACATGACTTGCCTCTTTACTGAAATATGACTTGGGTATAAATAAAGGAAAATACGCGTTTTGATGTCCCGTTTCTTTAAACATTCTGTCAAGTTCTGCTTGCATCATTTCCCATATAGCAAAACCATAGGGCTTAATTACCATACAGCCACGAACACCACTATTCTCGGCAAGATCTGCCTTAATAACTAATTCGTTATACCATTTTGAATAATCCTCATCACGAGTTGTTAAGTTCTTAGCCATAGATTTGAGTTTGGCACAAATATTGTGAATATTGTTTTGATTAGTTTACCTCGGCAAAACTAACTAAATTTACCATGTTCAACAATTAAAATATTACTGTTATGCAAGCATCTTTTATTACATTAAAAAAAATAGTTCACCTAAGCACTCTTAGTGTTGTAGCACTGCTTTTAAATGCTTGCGGAAGTTACCCACAAACTACTTTTGAAGACAGCAACACCAACTACAATACTCAAAACACAACTCAGAGCCAAGAGATAGCCAAAGTACAGCCGCCTAGTGATAGCTATTACAAACAATATTTTAATTCAAAAACAGAGGCTTACGATGCCCTTGAACAAGGTAACGTATTTACAGATATTGATGCATACACAACTACTGGAAGTATAAATAAAGATGGTTACATCGTTGAACAACAAACCAAAGAAGAGGATGAATATGGCGCTTGGGGAGAAAACAGTAAAGACATTACAATAAACATTTATGACCATACACCAATAGTGCGTTGGAACCGTCCGTACTGGTGGTACGGCTCAGGTTGGGGATACTCATACAACTGGTGTAGCCCTTTTTGGGGTATAGGTTATGGATGGGGCTACCCATATTATGGATACTATGGATGGGGCTACCCATACTACTATGGAGGATATTATAATAATTTCTACAACCATTACTACGGAAATCCATATAACGGATACGCATTTAGCAGAGGTAGAAGAAACTCAGATTACTACAACGGCACATCATCTATAAGGTCAGATCGTTATGCAATGAGAGATGCATCTAGAGGGGTTTCTATTGCCAGAACAAAAAACATAAGAAGAAGCTCAAATAACATTACAGCCTCGTCAAGCACTAGGGTTGCAAGAAGAGCCAGAACCGCAAGAAACAACCCCCAAAAAAGGTATTCTAGAAATCTAACAAACTACTCAAGTAGATCAAACACGAACACTAGAAAAAATAATAACCAAAACGCTAACCAAAGAAATACTAGTAATTACAATGGACAAAGTAACATCAGGAATAACTCTAGGAGTAATACAAACTCTGCGCCGCCAAGAAGAAGCTCTACTATTAGTAGACCGACTACAAGAAGTAGTGGATCTTCCCGCAAAAAAGGATAAAACATAATCCTAAATTATTAGTCTACTGTTTCCTTCACAGTAGCTACAAAAAAACCTCTCCATACTACTATGGAGAGGTTTTTTTACTTTGTGAGCAAAAGGAGCTTTTACTATCTCTTCAAACTAAAATGTCCTCTAATCTCTTTTTGTATTCCTTGTTCTGTATACTCCACTCTAAACCAATAATCACTCGATGGTAATGCATTGCCATTATAGGTTCCGTCCCATCCTGGAGTGAGTGGGCTTATTTGCTTCAAGAGTTTACCGTAGCGATCAAAGATGTAAATATTTGCCGTAGCATCGAACTCTGCGATGCCAATAATATTCCAAGTATCGT
>CAJXUG010000135.1:0-5582 GCA_913060785.1 uncultured Flavobacteriaceae bacterium
TTGTATGCCTACCTGTTGCAAATCATCACGTATTTTATCGCTAGTTGCAAAATCCTTGTTATTGCGTGCTTGGTTGCGCAGTTCTATTAACAATTCAATGGCTCCAGATAGTTTATCGTCATTTCCTGCCTCCATGGAAGTTGCTTCTGTAAGGCCAAGTACATCAAATATAAACCCATGCATTGTGTTTTGTAACACCTGTAAATCTTCTTTGGTAATTGATGCTTTTGCTTCTTTTAGTGTATTTATATGCTTAACGGCCTCAAAGAGTTGTGCAATTAAAATAGGGCTATTAAAATCATCATTCATGGCATCATAACAGGACTGTCTCCAGGTAGTTATATCTATATTAGAGTGCTCGCTGTGAGATATCTCACCTATGCTTTTATAGGCGTCCATTAGTTTATTATATCCCTTTTCACTGGCAACTAAGGCATCGTTACTAAAATCAAGGATACTTCTGTACTGGGCTTGATACATAAAAAATTTAGCAACCCCAGGAGAAAATGCTTTACTTAAAACGGTATTGTTTCCAGAAAATAATTCAGCGGGAAGAATATTGTTTCCTGTAGATTTTGCCATTTTCTTACCATTTAGGGTAAGCATGTTGGCGTGCATCCAGTAATTTACGGGAGATTTTTTATGAATAGCTTCACTTTGTGCTATTTCACATTCATGGTGCGGAAATTTTAAATCCATACCGCCTCCATGGATATCAAATTGTTGTCCAAGGTATTTTGTACTCATTGCTGTACACTCTAAATGCCAGCCAGGAAAACCCTCACTCCAAGGAGACGCCCAGCGCATGATATGTCCTGGGTCCGCTTTTTTCCAAAGGGCAAAGTCTTGTGGGTTTTTCTTTTCAGATTGCCCTGCCAAAACTCTTGTATTACTAATCATATCCTCAAGATTCCTACCACTAAGCTTTCCGTAATGGTGGTCTTTATTGAAAGTAGTAACATCAAAATATACAGAGCCATTTACTTGGTATGCATAGCCTTGTTTTATGATTTGTTCTATAATTTCAATTTGTTCTATGATGTGTCCTGTGGCAGTGGGTTCGATACTTGGTGGTAGGGCATTAAAACTTGCCATAGTTTGGTGAAAATCTACGGTGTATTTTTGCACCACCTCCATAGGTTCTATATTCTCCAACTTGGCTTTCTTTGCTATTGGATCCTCGCCGCTCTCTCCATCGTTCTCTAGGTGTCCTGCATCTGTAATGTTACGAACATACCTAACTTTATAGTCAAGGTGCTTTAAATACCTAAACACCAAATCAAAAGATAAAAATGTTCTGCAATTTCCCATGTGAACATTGCTGTAAACAGTGGGTCCACAAACATACATCCCTACCGCCCCTTTGTTAATAGGGCTAAATTTCTCTTTCTTTTTTGAAATAGAATTGTAGATATAAAGTGTTTGTGTTTTATGTAATGCCATTTTTTTTATTGCTAGATGCGTTTACTTTAAGTATGCGCCTGTCTATTATATATTACTATTGAGCATGCTATTTTCTAGTGTATAAAGCTACTAAAAAGAAGTGTCAAATTTAATATAATCTAAAAACTCTCTTTTAGTGTTTACATTTTTAAAGGCGCCACCAAACTCGCTAGTTACCGTGCTGCTATCTACATCACGAATTCCTCTTGAGTTTACACATAGGTGTTTTGCGTCAATCACGCAGGCAACATCTTGGGTGTTTAAAACTTTTTGCAGCTCTTTTACAATTTGCATGGTAAGGCGCTCTTGGACTTGTGGTCTTTTTCCAAAATAGTCTACAATGCGGTTCATTTTACTGAGCCCAACAACTGTACCGTTTGATATGTATGCAATGTGTGCTTTTCCAACAATAGGAAGTAAATGATGCTCACAGGTAGAGTATAAAGAGATATTTTTCTCTACCAGCATTTCATTATACTTATATTTATTTTCAAAAGTGGATGCTTTTGGTTTTCTATCTGGATGTAAACCGCCAAAAATTTCATTCACAAACATTTTAGCCACTCTTTTTGGAGTGCCCTTAAGGCTGTCATCGGTAAGGTCTAGTCCTAGGGTGTTCATGATGTGCTCCACATCTTGAGTAATACTATTTATTTTATCTGCATCACTAATGTCAAAAGCATCTGCTCTTAGCGGAGTTTCTTGACTTGCACTTTGGTGGTCCAAATGATTTTCTTCTGAAATATGAAGCTCGTTTTTTATTCCCATTTCTTATGATTTGTGATATCTTAAATACTGATGCAAAGATAATAAAATACCTATATGCAATCTACCTATTAAGGGCCATTATTTTGTGGTCATATATAGTTGTACTATCATAAAATTTTCTTAATTTTCAAGCGTTATTTATATGCTATGAAAAAATTAAAAATAAGTAATCTACTTCTACTAATTGCAATGCTTTTGCTTGCTTCTACAAATGCATTTTCACAAGGCCCTGGTTGCCCTAATGTAGACGCAGGTGAAGACGCCAATGTGAATTGCGCAGGTGACGGTTGTGTTGATTTATCTGCCACTTTTTTACAAACTGGTGAGACTACCAGTTATGATGTAAGTCCTATCCCATATGCTCCTTTTCCTTACATAGGAGGTACACCAGTATCTGTAAATACAGATGATGTTTGGTCTCCAGCAATTGATTTACCTTTTAATTTTTGTTTTTTTGGTGGCACTTATAATGAGATTGTTATTGGATCCAACGGTGTCATTTCTTTTGATTTAAATTCTAACCCTCCTGGTGGTTTCTGTGAATGGGATTTTGATGCAACTATACCAAGTCCACAATTATTTAGAAACACCATATTTGGTGTTTATATGGATGTTAATCCAGCGCCTAGCCCACCAACCTCAGATATTAACTATCAAGTTTTGGGAGAGGCTCCTTGCCGTACTATGGTAGTGAGTATGCCAAACATATTTTACTTTGGATGTAATACCCAGCGTTTAACATCTCAGATGGTTATTTACGAAACTACCAATGTGATAGAAGTATATGTGTTGGATAGGCCTTCTGGTTGTTCCTGGAATGATGGTAACGCCGTTATTGGAATTCAAAACCAGGCAGGGAATCTAGGATATACTCCTCCAGGGCGTAACACCGGAGATTGGGATGCCAATCAAGAGGCCTGGCGTTTTACGCCCAATGGGCCTTCAAACGTTACTTTTGAGTGGTTGGATGCATCTGGTAGTGTTATCGGAAATACTCCAGATATTACTGTATGCCCATCTGGAGATGAAACTTACACAGCTCGTGCTGCTTATTTAAATTGTGATGGAGCAATAACTGTTGTTGAGGATGACGTGTTAATCACAACTTCAAACCCCTTTACGCTAGATCTTGGAGATGATCAACAAACATGTACAACAAATGATATTACTCTTACCGCAAATGCTGCAGGGGTTGTTGGGCTATCGTATGAGTGGTTTTACAACTCGGTTTCTCAAGGGCCAAGTGCTATTGATGCTTTTACTTTTACGGTAACGGCTCCAAACTCAGGAACGTACAGCGTTGAAGTTTTTGATCCTTTAGATCCAACCTGTATTGTTACAGATCAAGTAGAGGTAACTTATCTTGATCCACCTGTAGCCAACCAGCCCAATGATTTATTTCAGTGTGATGATGGTATCAATACAGGTATTTTTGATTTAACGGTTAATGATGCTGTTGTTCTAGGTGCTCAAGATCCAGATGTTTTCGGTATTAGTTATCATAACACAGCCCCAGATGCTGCAAGTGGCGCAGCACCTATACTTAATTCAGTTGCATACCCTATCACAGGAGCTGTTGAGGAAATATTTGTACGCATAGAGACTGCAGATCAAACAGATGCTTTTTTAGAAGATTTTGGCACAGGTCTTGGTAGGGTAACACACCCATATACAAACCAGACATTTAACGGAGCAGGAGGGATGAATCCAAACGATTATGTCGTTACAAACACCTCTACAGGTCTTAATGGTGGTTGGCATCAAGATATGGAAGACTATACCGTTGGAGATATAAATGGAAGAATGATTTTCTTTGATGTTTCTGAAGATCCAAACCAAATAGAACTATACAGAAGAGATTTTACAGTTCCGGCTAACACAGATCATATCTTTGATTTCTCGATGACCACTGTGTATGACACAGATACTAATTTGTGTCCAGGAACTGGAGTTCCCTCCAGGCTTATCTACCAAGTGCAAGATGCCTTTGGAGCTGTCTTGGCAACAACAACAACTGGTATTGTTGAAAATGGTCCCAATCCAGATTGGAATACCTACGCTCTTAATTTTAATACTGGAGTTAATACAACAATTCAAATAGTATTGCTAAATGATTTTTTTGGTGCCTGCGGAAATGATTTGGTTATTGATGATATTAACGTTGTTAGTTTAAATACCTGTTCTGATACAGCATCATTTTTTATCAATTTTTTCCCTGTTAGTGTTACCTTGGGCAATGATCAAGACACCTGTACTACAGATGATATTATTTTAATTGCAGATACTGCTGGTGCTTCAGGTCTTTCTTACCAGTGGTTTTACAATACAGTACCTCAAGGTCCAAGCACCGTTGGTGATAATACATTCACTGTTTCTTCTCCAAACTCAGGAACGTATAGCGTTGAGGTCTTTAATCCCATAGATTTAACATGTGTTGCCTCAGATGAAATAGAAATAACATACAATTTACAGCCTTTGGCAAACCCTCCCAATGATTTATTTCAGTGTGATGATGGAAATAATACGGGTGTTTTTGATTTAACTGTTAATGATGCGCTTGTTTTGGGGGCTCAAGATCCTTCAGAATTTGTGATATCGTATCACAACTCTATCGCAGACGCTACCTCTGGAGCTGCACCAATTGCAACTCCAGTTACTTATCCTATAACAGGAACCTTGGAACAAATATTTGTTCGTATTGAAAATCTCACACAAACTTGTTTTGATGTAGAGGCTTTCTTCTTGAATTTTGCTCCTGTTTCTGCTGGGCCAATGACAGATGTAGGATTATGTGATTTAGATGGTGATGGATCACTTACAATAAACCTTCCAGCATTAAAAGATGCAGAAGCTCTAGGGGTTCAAGATCCAATTTTCTTTGATATTACGTACCACAACACTATTGAAGATGCAACTACAGATGTTAGCCCAATCCCTTCAAGTTATACGGTTTTTGCTCCTGGTGAAACTATTTTTGTTCGTGTTGAAAGCATAGATACACCAACATGTTTTGCTATTAGTAGCTTTGATATTTCAATTGTTACCCCTCCTGGCGCTGCTATCCCAACCAAGTATAATGTGTGTGACGCGTTACCCAATGATGGTTTTGGCACTTTTGATTTAACGACCAAAGATTTGGAGATTACTGGTGGTAATCCAGATGCAGTGGTTTCTTACTACATTACTTTTGCCCAGGCCCTTGCAGGAGCTCCTGCTATTGCTCCTGCCAATGCATTTATAAATACGGTACTTGGTTTCCAGGTGGTGTATGCTAGGGTAGATAATATAAACGCCACAGACTGTTTTAACATCGTTCCTTTAGAGTTGCAGGTTAATGACGCGCCTGCTATCACAGCTCCCATCACAGATTA
>CAJXUG010000136.1:0-5509 GCA_913060785.1 uncultured Flavobacteriaceae bacterium
AGCGTCAGATGTGTATAAGAGACAGATCCAAAAGGGTGCCCTTATGGTTTGTGAGAGAATTAATAAGGTTTGTTTTGTTTTTTAGAGACCATTTTTGCACCATGGTGTACAAAAAGGGTACAATTCCTTTTTGGGTATTTGAGTGAGAAATATACGCTTGGCTTTCATAATATCCCGCCAAATCCTCAGGTGCTGGTTGGGGTGTTGTTATTAAAATTTCTCTAGAAGAATCTAGCACCAAATCAAACGCTTCTTGAGATTTGAAATAATCTTTGGTAGAAATATATATGGATCCCTTCGGTGTTTTCAAGTGAAATTGTTAGAATTTAAAATTTGATTGTTCCACGTGGAACAAGGTTATTACCTGCCCATATAAACAAGCATTACAGATATATCGTTTGGTGAAACGCCGCTAATTCGAGACGCCTGTGAAACTGTTACGGGTTTTATGGCGCTTAATTTTTCTTTTGCTTCGTAAGACAAAGATTTTAGCTTTGAATAGTCAAAGCCTTCAGGTATTTTAATCCCTTCTAATCTATTGAGTTTATCTGCATTATTTTTCTCTTTGGCGATATAGCCTGCGTATTTAATCTGTATTTCTGTTTGTTGAAGCACCTCATGATCTAGATCGTGTTTGTTAATATAGGATGTCACAAAATCAATTTTTTGCATATCCTTCATCGTTATATTTGGCCTAGAAAGTGGTTTAAAAAGCTTGTCGCTTTGTTTTACTATGGCAGAATCTTTTTCCTCTAAAATAGGATTTATCACCTCCGGGGTTACACTACTTTCTTTGAAAAAATCGACAAACGCTTCACTTTTTTGCTTTTTTTCTTCCATTAATCTAAGACGCTCATCGCTAGCGAGCCCAATGTTGTGTGACATTGGAGTAAGTCTAAAATCTGCGTTGTCTTGGCGCAATAAGGTTCTGTACTCTGCACGAGAGGTAAACATTCTATAAGGCTCTTCTGTGCCTTTTGTAATTAAATCATCAATCAATACACCAATGTACGCCTCGTTTCTTTTTATAATTAAGGGCTGCTGCTCTTTTACCTTTAGGTGTGCGTTTATTCCCGCCATTAGCCCCTGAGAAGCAGCTTCTTCATAGCCAGTGGTTCCATTAATTTGTCCTGCAAAAAACAAACCTTTAATGTTTTTTGTTTCTAGTGTGTGTCTAAGCTGTGTGGGCGGGAAAAAATCATACTCAATGGCATATCCAGGCCTAAAAAA
Organism: uncultured Flavobacteriaceae bacterium; assembly: GCA_913060785.1. GTDB lineage: Bacteria > Bacteroidota > Bacteroidia > Flavobacteriales > Flavobacteriaceae > Patiriisocius. The sequence goes on from CAJXUG010000136.1 coordinate 1,231, forward strand.
CTTAACATTTTCAAAGCCCTTAACACTTCTTAAGGCTTTGAACTGAACATCTTCTGGCAATGAGGTAGAAAAGCCATTAACATAATACTCAACGGTATCCCATCCTTCAGGCTCCACAAATAATTGGTGTGAATCCTTATCTGCAAAACGGTTAATTTTATCTTCTATGGAGGGGCAATACCTTGGCCCAACACTATTAATGGCTCCGTTAAACATTGGTGAGCGATCAAAACCCTCACGAAGCAAATCATGAACCTCTAAACTGGTGTGGCTCATATGGCAATCGCGCTGATGGGTGAGCGGCTTCGTGCTTTTTAAATAAGAGAACTTCTCTGGAGAAACATCTCCAGGTTGTACAATCATCTTAGAAAAATCAAGTGATCTTCCATCAACCCTTGGAGGTGTACCTGTTTTCATCCTTCCAGATTCAAAACCAAGGTCAACCAATTCTTTTGTTATTCCGTGGGCCGCTCTTTCTCCTGCTCTTCCTCCGCCAAATTGCTTTTCTCCTATGTGTATTAACCCATTTAAAAAAGTTCCGTTGGTAAGCACTACTGTTTTGCCCCGTACCTCAATACCTAGTGAGGTTTTAACACCTACAATTTTTTCTCCCTCAACCAAAATACCAGACACCATTTCTTGATAGAAATCTAGATTTTTAGTTCCCTCAAGCATTAGTCTCCAAGCCTCTGCAAATCTCATTCTATCACTCTGCACCCTTGGGCTCCACATGGCTGGTCCCTTAGACTTGTTAAGCATTTTAAACTGGATAGCCGTGTTATCACTTACAATACCACTGTATCCTCCTAGGGCGTCTATTTCTCTAATAATTTGGCCCTTTGCAATGCCTCCCATAGCGGGATTACAAGACATTTGTCCGATATTTTGCAAGTTCATTGTAATGAGAAGGGTTTTTGACCCAAGGTTGGCTGCAGCTGCGGCTGCTTCAGAGCCAGCGTGACCGCCACCCACTACAATAACATCGTATTCTTTTTCAAACATTTTTAATTGTTTTTATTGATTGTTCCACGTGGAACAACGCAAGGGCATTAAAGCGGGCGCAAAGATAGTTAATTATCTTATAGTCAGGTAGTTAAATATCTAATTTGTTGATTTTCAGCATCCTAGGAAAATGTTCTTAGGTCTAAAGCCTCGTTTTCCTTGCAAGACATGGTCTCTTGCTGTTTTTTAGTTTTGTCTTTGTAGCCGCAAAAATGAAGCACTCCATGAATTATAACCCGGTGCAACTCTTCTAGAAAGGCAACCTGATAGGTACGCGCATTTTCCTTAACGCGCTCTACGGAAATATAAATCTCTCCATGAATTTGCTTGCCTAGTGAATTATCAAAACTTATAATATCTGTAAGAGTGTCGTGGTTTAAAAATTGCAAATTTAACTTATGAAGAAAATCGTCATCACAAAACACGTAGGTAAGATCACCAAGCTCATGGTTTTCGTGCAGGATAATTTCAGAGATCCAGTGGCTAAGCGCCTTGGTGTCTTCAATCTTAAAATCTGTTTCTGAGTAAAATTCAATCATTGTTTTTCTTAAAATAGGATTGCACCTTTTCTTTATATTCTTGACGCAAAGGAAGCGCTTCTCGATTTAAAATTTCAGTAGTATTAAAATATTTTTTGATTTGGTCTGCAGATAAACCCGTGGTGTTATTATATGTTTTTCTATTACTTATGGATTCTCGCCTAGGTTCTTGCCCTTGTTTTAAATCTGCCTCTTTTAGTTTTAATAGTTCATACTGCAGGTTAAGCATTTTCTCTAAAGTACCACGGTTAAAACCCTTATCTAGGAGTTGTTGCTCTATACCCTGCATTTTTTTTATTAGTTCTCCCCCAAGACCCTCAAGGCCTAATTTACTGAGTCTATCTTCTAGGTCTTGGCGTAGTTGCTGCTGCTGTTTATAAATCTCAAAGAGCTCGGCGTCATTGTTTTCGCTCTCGTTGGTTGGGGAAGCGCTTGGTTGGTTGCCGGGTTTGCCGTTACCTCCCTCGCCTTGTCCTTGGCCTTGTCCTTGTCCCTCGCCCTGCCCTTCTCCTTCTCCTTGTCCCTCGCCTTCTCCTTGACCTTCTCCTTCTCCTTCGCTTTGTTCTCCTTCTTTGCCCTCGTTTCCTTCTTTGCCTTTTTCGCCCATGCCTTCTTGCATTTTTTCGGCTAGGCTCTTTTGTTTTTCAATAATGTCAGGAAGCTGAAAACCCTCGCCTTGTCCTTGGCCGGGTTTTGGCATTCCTTGCTTACCGCTTCCTGAGCCTTGGCCCATTTGTTGTTGCTGCATGCTAGTGAGCATGTTGGTGAGAAGGTTTGCCAAATCGTTGGTGGCGGTAACAGCGTATTGCTGTGATCCAACACCCTGAGATATTTGGTTTTCTGCAAGACGCTCCATCGCCTTTTTTAAATTATAATGAACCTGGGTCACAGATTCGTTTATTCTCTGACCAATAGTTGGTTGGCGCAGTGAAAGAGAAAACAAACTATCGTCTATGTGCTGAAAATTTTGCTGTAAGTCATTTTGAGTGTTTAAGCGTTTTCCAAAAAGAGGATTACCATACTGTGTTACTTTAAAATCCTCCATTAACGCTTCTTGCCTAAAAGAAAACACAACCAAGTTGTCTAATATTTGACGTAACATAGCCACATCTTCTTCTATTTGTTCTCCCTGAGATCCAGAGAGGGCCATCATCATTTGTTGGCCCATTTCTTGCATTTTTTTGCCCGCCTTTTTTTGATTTTCTTTTGCGCCAGCTTTGTTTTGTTTCTCGAGTTTTTGAGTTGCCTGTTGCTGCTGGCTATCTACCACTTTTTCACCCACTTTATCTTGTGGGAGCTTCATGGGAGATTTTAGTTTTTCGTTCTCTTTTTTTAGCTCTTCAAGTTCCTGCTTGTATTTCTCAAATTTTTCATTGATTTTTTCTTGAGCCTGCTTGGTGTTCTGCTGTTCTGGTTTTTCTGCTAGTTTACGCTGCTCTGCTCCTAATTTAAAAAGTTCTTCCGAAAGCTTTTCACTTTTTTTAGACACATAGTACCGCTTGGTTAATTCTATAAGCTGTTCTAAATTTTTTTCTTGATTTTTATTTTTCTTGGCTACTTTTTCTAGTTTTTCGGTAAGCTCTTCTTTGGTGATTTTGTCTTGTAACTCTTCTAGCTCTTGAAGTAGTTTTTCGTTTTCTTTTAATTTTTCTTGGCTCTCTTTTAGTCTTTTCTCAAGTTGCTGCTTAAAGGGGTCTTTTTCTTTTCTCTCTGGCTGAAATTTTTCTAAACTCTCTTGCAGTTGTTTAGAAAACTGCTGCATCATTTTTTCTTGCTCCTTTTGGCGCCTTAAAACATCTTCCAACTTCTTTTTATCATTCCAGTTAAGGGCTTCTTTTTCTTTTTGTATGAGTTCTAACTGTTCAAGACGCTTGTCTTGGTTTTTTAATTCTTTCAAGGCGGCGTCCATGGCTTTTATTGCGTTTTCCTGGTTTTGTAATTGCTGTGTCTGCAGCTCGTCTTGAGATAGTTTTCGATAAGAATAATACCCAGATCGAGAAGATTTATAGGTGTTAACAGCATCATTGTCAAAGATTTCAAAAAAATACTCATACTCAACATCCTGGGGCAAATCTAACGCACCAGGAAAGACGTATGTGAACTGATCCAGGGTACTCTTATTTACTGGTATTTGTTCTGTTTTTTTTAAGTCTTGCTGGCCTTGTGGGTAATAGACCAGTTGTAGTTTTGAAAAGCCATAATCATCACTAACTTGTCCTAGAAAATAGGCCTGTTGTTCGCTAAGGCTATCTGGCTTAGATTGTACAGAAATCTCTGGAAATTCATCTTTAATTACCCTTATAGTAAAAGACAGATTCTCATACTCCCGCAACCGATCATTAGAGGTTGTAAGTGCATAGTCTAGGGTGTTGTATATTGTTTTACGGTACTTGTGTTGCTGCTGGTTTGAAGTAAAAGAATACACTGTGTCTTTTGTTTTTAGTCCAACGTGGGTGGTGTTTTTAGTGGTTACAAGCCACTGAACTTTTGTGCCCTCTGGCAGGATTGTATTTCCTGTACTGTTGAGGGTTTGGTCTTTTTTCCCTGTATAATTAGGGTAATTTAAAAAGAGTTGGAAGCTAACCAGAGATGGTGTTTTTACTACCTCCAACGTATAGTTTTTTGAGCTTACATCATTTGCTAATAGTTTAAAATCAATCGCGGCGTTGGGTTGTGCAAAAGTGTATTCGAAAACTCCTGGCTGTCTCTTATACACATCTCCGAGCCCACGAGACAGG
>CAJXUG010000137.1:0-5245 GCA_913060785.1 uncultured Flavobacteriaceae bacterium
CAAGAAAAGATAGTGATGCTATATGGAAAGAATTTAAAGCGGCTTGTAATCATTACTTTGATAGACTACATGCATTAAAAGATCAAGAAAACAAGGATGAAGTTGTAAATCTAGAGCAAAAACAAGCCCTATTAGAATCCATGAAAACTATTTCTTTATCTGGAGATCACAAGCAAGATATTCAAACCATAAAGGCTACAATTACCCAATGGAAAACCATTGGACGTGTCCCTTTTAAGAAAAAGAGCATCGATCAAAAATTCAATAAAGCACTAGATACTTTATTTAACACACTAGATCTAGACAAGAAAGAAGCTGAACTTATAAAATTTGAAAATAAGTTAAATGCAATGGCCTCTGAGGATGATACTCGAAAGTTACAAAACGAGCAATTCTTTATAGGTAAAAAGATTGATGAAACTAAATCAGAAATTTTACAACTTGAAAATAACTTACAATTTTTCAAACATGTAGACAAAGACAACCCTCTTGTAAAAGATGTGTACAAGAACATTGATAATCACAAAGAGCAATTAGCACTTTGGAAAGAAAAACTTGTGAAAATTAAAGCAATACAAAATGGGTGAGCCATATGCAACATTGTATTCTATGCCAATCAAATAAAACAGCCTTATACTATCAAGACCACAACCGCAGGTATTGCAATTGCAACACCTGCGGTTGTGTTTTTATACCCCACGAGGCCCTTCCTGGAGCCAAAGAAGAAAAAGAGCGCTATTTGTCACACCAAAACGATGTGGAAGACAGTGGTTTTCAAAAATTTGTAAGCCCAATGGTAAACGCAATAAAGGGGAATCACACCACCAAAGACAAAGGCCTAGACTTTGGAGCTGGCACAGGGCCTGTGGTTAGTAAATTACTGGAAGATATTAATTATAAAATGGTGCTTTATGACCCATTTTTTCATCCCAGTAAAGACTCGTTAAACAATAGCTATGATTTTATAGTGTGCTGTGAAGTAATAGAACATCTGCACAATCCATTAAAGGAGTTTATACTTCTAAAAAAAATATTGAATCAAAATGGGGTTTTATACTGTATGACAGACCTACTGCCTGAAAAAAAAGTGTTTAAAAATTGGTACTATAAAAATGACTTTACCCATGTTATTTTTTACACCCCAAAAACACTTCAATGGATCCAAAAAAAAGTAGGCTTTAAACACCTTAGTATAGACAATAGGTTAATTACGTTTTATTAATCTATAATAGCCTCATAGATTACTGCTTGAATATTACTTCTAAGATTTGTTTCAACCATCTTTTTATTCTCTGCGCTTGGGTAGGTCCTATTAGACATAAATACATACACAATTTCCTTTTCTGGATCTGCCCAGGTAAAAGTGCCTGTAAAGCCACTATGGCCAAAGCTTGACATAGAAACACAGCCGCAGGTTGGGCCACTATCTTCTAGTTGAGGCTTATCAAACCCCACACCCCTACGTACGTTTTGATCACAGTAGTAACAGGTGTTAAAATCACTAACTACCTTAGAAGACAGGTATTGCTGACCTCCATAACTACCACCGTTTAAAAACAGTTGCATCATTTTAGCTACATCATTGGCTGTACTAAAAAGCCCAGCATGACCACTTACTCCTCCTAGCATGGCAGCTCCTTGATCATGTACATAACCATGTATTTTTTGCATTCTAAAATAGGTGTCCTCTTCTGTAGGTACAATGTTGTTTTTGTTATATCTGTCAAGAGGATTATAGCCCATGGAATACGCGCCAATAGATTCATAGAAATTTTGCTGCACTAACTCCTCTAGTGGAAGACCATAATACCCCTCTAGATATTTCATTAATAAATAGTAGGGTAAATCACTATACTTATACTCTTGGGTCTCTCTTAATTCGCTCTCTCTTATAAATCGGTAAATACTGTCTTTATATTCTCTTTTTAGAAACATTTTGGATGCCACCTTGTATGGAAATTCTTGACTATAAGTAGGTTTGTACCATTTTGTTTTTGGTTTATTTGTAAGGCTATCCATGGTATTAACATAGTATGGAATCCAAGATTTTAACCTAGCAGTATGGGTTAACATCCTGCGAAGGGTAATGTTGGCTTTATCTGTTTGTTTGTATTGTGGTAGCAATTCAGAAAGGGTGGTATCCATAGTTAAGACACCTTTATCAACAAGTTGCATTATCAGTGGAAGGGTAGCCATAATCTTTGTTAAAGAGGCTATATCATACACATCTGTTTGTGAGACTGTTTTTATTTTATTTTGAGTGTGGTGGCCAAAGGTCTTGTTATATATAACTTTTCCTTTTCTTGCTACTAGAATTTGAGCTCCAGGCATCATACCTTCTGTTATTGCTAAAGTTGCAATAGAGTCTATTTTTTTTAGACCATCACTAGACACACCTACACTCTGTGCAGATCCATAGGTGAGCCTATTGATGGCCTTTGTCTGTATTTGCGTATGTATAGGGAAATCATCACCCAAAGACACTGGCAGGCGTCCCTTTGCCCCTCTAGCTCCAAAAATGAGTTGTGCAGAAAGTTCTTGAGAGACCTTACTGTTTTGATAAGACATAATAACTGCATCAAAATTGGTAGTAGTTTTAAAATCTAGCAAGCTATACGGCCTGGCAAATACATCTAAAATTAATGTATTTGTTCTTGCAATTTCATGCAACCACACCAACTCTTTATTTGTAAATTTATATCCCTTCCATGGGGTTTGATTTGATTTATGAAACCCTGCAATAACATAATCATACCCTTTGAGCTTGGTAATATAACTGGCAAGATCATCTGCTTTCACAAAATCTATAGCGGCATATAATTTAAGTTGGTTTAAAAAGTCAGTACCAGAAGCATCCCCAAAATTAACATAGGCTATTTTTTTATGTTCTAGGTTTTTTATGGGCAGTAATTGGTCCTTGTTTTTTAACACAGTTAATGCGTTTTCCATGGCCTGTTCATACAATGCATCATCTAAGGGTGTGTTTAAATCTTCAACAAGATTGGTTTGATTTACAGGGGTGTAGTTATGTAAGCCTAATTTGTACTTTGCGTAAAGTATTTTTTTTACAGAATGGGCTAAGCGTTTTTCTGAAATAAGCTTATCATGATATGCCTTTACAATAAGCTGATGTGCTTTTGGAATGTTTTCTGAGATGAGCAGCACATCATTTCCAGCCAAAAAAGCAGCTAGATCAATCTCTCCTGGTTTCTCGAAGTTTGCGGCACCCTTCATGTTTAATGCGTCTGTAAAAATAAGCCCATTAAAACCTAGGGTAGTTTTTAATAAATCTTGAACAATGGCTTTGGATAACGAGGAAGGTAAACCATTTTGCCTCTCAAGCGATGGTACGTTTAAGTGTGCTACCATCACACTACTTAATCCCTCACTAATTAATCGCTTGTAGGGATAAAGCTCAATGCTATCTATACGCTTTTTAGAAAAATTAATAGTGGGCAAGGTTTTGTGAGAATCTGTATCTGTATCTCCATGGCCAGGAAAGTGTTTGGCATTGGCAAGAATTCCTGCAGATTGCATTCCTTTAGTAAATGCAATAGATTTTTGGGTAACGTTGTCTCTATCTTCGCCGAAAGAGCGATTTCCAATGATAGGGTTTTTTGGGTTGGTATTGATATCTACCACTGGAGCAAAATTAATATGTACTCCCAATCTTTTACTATGCTCCCCTATTCGACGCCCCACTTTTTCAATAATACTATTATCTGAAATTGCCCCAAGGGTCATGTTCCATGGATAGGCAAAGGTAGAGTCTAGACGCATTGCAAGGCCCCACTCTGCGTCCATGGCAATCATTAATTTTGTTTTGGATAAGGCTTGAAACTCATTGTTAAGTTTTGCTTGTCGTATGGGTCCTCCCTTAGAAAAAATCACACCACCTATATGGTAGTTTGTAATGAGCTTTTTAATTTTATCTGTTTTTGCTTTAGGATCTTTAGAGAACACATCTACCATAAATAGCTGCCCAACCTTTTGCTGCAAAGACATGTTGCTATATACACTATCTACCCAAATTTGTTGGTTTACTTGATCATCTTGAGCAAGTAAAGGGTTTATTTGCTGAGAAATAGCTGGAATACAATTTGCTATAAAAAGTAGGAAGACAAAGGCTTTTTGCATCTTTTAAAAGTATCAAAAACTATGCTAAAAAGCGACTGTGCCAACTATCTTTTGCGGCAACCTCCCAATTTTCTTTGTATTCGGCTTTTGTATTAACTAGATTGTTAAAAACAACTGTATTTGCAGATACAGATTTGTTTTTTGCCATTTTCCTGAAATCTAACAAACTTTTGTGAGCTATAAATGCTCCATTATAGTAAGTTACATCCATTTTATCTAGTAAATCTACACCCATTTTTTGTTGCAATTCTTGTATAAAATGGACAGAGGCATCAATACTACAGCCAGATGCAGAGGCGTTTTCTTGATTAAGACCCAATACAATAAAACGATCGTACTTGATTTCAAAACCAGCTTCAAGCTCGGTCCCGTGAGCAGTCCACTGTGTTAAAAAATAGCGCGTCTTTGCCTGTATATACTCCAGCTCCTGTGGCGTGAATTTACGATTTGATTGATACACCCATATTCTTGAGGTATCTGGAAGATTGTTGAAGTCTATAAGCATGGGTTGTACTATCTATAATGTTTGTTATAACTCTGAGGCGTTTGCTATCATTTCGGCTACATCCATAACCTGTACATTTTCTTCTTTTTCTTCGTGCTTTACGCCATCTGTCATCATGGTATTACAAAATGGACACCCAGTTGCCACAATACTTGCTCCTGTATCTACAGCCTCTTGTGTGCGTTCTACGTTGATGTCTTTAGACCCTGGTTCTGGCTCTTTAAACATTTGTGCACCACCAGCGCCGCAGCAAAGTCCGTTGGTTTTACAACGTTTCATCTCTACAAGTTCCACTTCTAGTTTACGCAATAAATCTCTTGGCGCTTCATACTCACCGTTGGCACGACCCAAATAACAAGGATCATGAAAGGTAATTTTTTTACCTTTAAATTTTCCGCCCTCCACTTTTAAACGGCCATCATTTAAGAGGGTTTTTAAAAACTGAGTGTGGTGCATAACCTCATAATTTCCGCCTAGTTGTGGGTATTCATTATTAATGGTGTTAAAACAATGAGGACAGGCTGTAACTATTTTTTGAACCTCATAGGCATTAAGCCTGTCTCTTATACACATCTCCGAGCCCACGAGACAGGCAGAAATCTC
>CAJXUG010000138.1:0-5233 GCA_913060785.1 uncultured Flavobacteriaceae bacterium
TCTACACTATCCTCTTCGTCGGCAGCGTCAGATGTGTATAAGAGACAGGTTTTTAATAAATCTGGAAATTTCTTCTGAAATTTTCTCAGCCTAGGGATAGATACGTTTTGAATATATGGATTGTTTGGGTGGAGCCTTTCATAGTTTTGATGGTAAGACTCCCCTTTCCAAAACTTTTCAAAAGGAAGTACCTCGGCAGCTACTTTGCCCTTGCCCAGGGTTTGTTCTAGCTCTTTAATTTTACTATCTATAATATCTTTTTGAGTCTGGTTTTGATAAAATATAATAGAGCGGTATTGTGAGCCTCTATCTGGGCCTTGCCCATTTACTTGCTCTATGTTTTGAGATCCAAAATACACGTCCACCAAATCTGAAAAACGAATCTCTTGAGCGTTGTAGATAATTTCTACGGCTTCTGCATGACCAGTTCTTCCTGTGTTGCTGGAGGCGTAGGTAGGGTTTTGTGTGTGTCCTCCGCTGTATCCAGATATAGATTCTTTAACGCCACTTAAACTCTCATACACTGCCTCAACACACCAAAAACAACCGCTAGCAAAATAAGCGCGGTCCAAGCCGTCTATAGGTGCTACTTCTATAGGCGTTATGGTTTGTTGCGCTTTTAATGCCCTTTGCTGGTTTGTAGTATTGTCTTTAGATTGACAAGATGCCCCAGATATCATAAGGATAGCTGCAGTAAAAAATAAGAGAGTTCTTTTCATGGTTTAATGTTTTGTAATCCTAGACCTAAAGTAATAAAAAAAGCCTTCACGATCTGTGAAGGCTTTGTTATTGTTATGCTAAAATTTTCTATTTCATTTTAGAAAATACTTTTTGCATTTTTTCTTTTTCCTGAGTGGCCAATTCCTGGTCAATCAAGATACGTCCACTGTGCTCATCAGTAATTATTTTTTTACGAGCAGCAATCTCCATTTGTACTTGTGGAGGAATGGTAAAGAAAGATCCACCAGAGGCTCCTCTTTCTATGGCCACAACTGCCAAACCATTTTTTACATTGGTACGGATGCGTTTGTAGGCTATAACCAGACGGTCTTCGATTTTCTTTTCAAATTTTTCAGATTCTTTGAGTAAAGAAGTTTCTTCTTTCTCTGTCTCAGATAAAATTTCATCAAGTTCTCCTTGTTTGTGCTTTAGGTGCTCTTCTCTAGCTCCAACACGTTCTTTGGTTTGCTCAACTACTTCTTTTTTCTGCTCGATTTGAACCTTAAATTCTTTGATGTGCTTTTCGGCTAATTGAATTTCTAATTCTTGAAATTCTACCTCTTTGCTCAAAGCATTGTATTCACGGTTGTTACGAACCTTATCTTGTTGTGTTGTGTATTTCTTGATAAGCTCCTTTGAAGATTCAATACCAAGCTTTTTTGCTTTGATACTTTCTTCAATAACCTCAAGGTCTGTAGTTAATTTTTCAAGTCGGGTATTCATCCCTGCTACCTCGTCTTCAAGATCTTGTACTTCAAGAGGAAGTTCCCCTCGTACGTTTTTGATTTCGTCAATGCGAGAATCAATTAGTTGTAGATCATACAAAGCGCGTAGCTTTTCTTCAACAGAAATTTCTTTATTTGTTGCCATACATTAAAAATAGCTAATTGGATTTGTGTTTATTTGCGATAAAACGATTGCAAAATTAGTGATTTTTTTTGTAAGATAGGTATGTAAAAGCTCTTTTGTGTATTGTTCGCTTTCATAGTGCCCAATATCTGCCAAGAGAATCTTGTTTTCTGCAGTGTAAAAGTCATGGTATTTTAGATCAGAGGTTACGTACACATCTGCTCCTTGGGCAATTGCATCGTTAATTGCAAAGCTGCCACTGCCTCCCAAAACGGCAACTTTCTTTATAGGTTTATTTATTTTTTTTGAATGTCTTATACAATCTGTATTCATTTTTTCTTTTAAATACAATAAAAAGGCATCTTCACTCATAGCGTTTTCAAGCGCTGCAATCATGCCCATGCCTATGTGTTGGTTGTTGTTGTCAAGGGTGGTTATCTCATAGGCAACTTCCTCATAGGGATGTGCCCCATGCAAGGCGCTAATTATATTTTTTTCAAGATGCTTTGCAAAAGTCATGGAAATCATAACCTCTGAGGTAGTTTGGGTGACCCCTCTGCTACCTATTACGGGATTACTATGCTCATTGCCTTTAAAAGTTGCGGTGCCCTGGGAGATAAAACTGCACTCTTGGTAGTTTCCAATGGTGCCCCCACCAATACTAAACAGTGCTTTTTTAATGCTATCTACCGCCCCAGTGGGTGCATATGTAGTTAGTTTTTTGATTGTTTGTTTTTGAGGGATTAAAATCTTTTTATGTACTAATTCAAGGACATTGCATATTTGGGCATTCACCCCTTCAAAGCTATTGTCTAGCGCGGTATGTATTGCAAAAATATGAATGTCATTCTTTATTGCTTTTTGAACTACTCGCTCTACATAACTCGCTCCAGTTATTTTTTTTAATCCCTTAAATAGTATGGGGTGGAAGCTTACTATAAGGTTGCATTTTTTTTCGATAGCCTCATCTACAACACTCTCTAGGGTGTCATGGGTTACAAGTATGCCGGTTACACTAGCCTCTTGGTCTCCAACTAATAAACCAGTGTTATCAAAATCTTCTGCATATGCCAGTGGAGCAAACTCATCTAGTAATGTTATAACTTCTTTTATTTTCATAACTTTCTTTTTTAGGATCACACATCCTTTGCCTTAGGTTGTCATCAATCACACACTATTTCGTAAATATACTAGAATCTGAGTTGTAATTTATCTCTCTTTTTTCTGAAATTTTAATTTTTAAGAAGCATTTCCCAAACATATTACTACTTTCGTTGCATGAACCGCTTTAGAAAATTATTGTTTCCCTTGGCTATTGTATATGGTTGGATAGTTACAGCACGTAATTGTTTATATGACAAACAATGGTTTGGTTTTAAAAGTGTTTCTTATAAAAAACCAATTATTTGTGTAGGAAACCTATCGGTTGGCGGTACGGGTAAATCACCAATGATTGAGTTTTTAGTTACTCTGTTAGAAAACAAACATGATCTTGCTGTTTTAAGCAGAGGGTATGGGCGTAAAACTTCAGGTTATTTGGAGGTTCAAACACATCAGTTAGCCTCCCAAACCGGGGATGAGCCAATGCAATTTAAACAAAAATTCCCATCCCTAACCGTTGCAGTTTGTGAGGACAGAAAAACGGGTATTGAAAAATTACTGCCAAAAGCAGATGTTATTTTATTAGATGATGCATTTCAGCACAGAAGAGTAATGCCAGGTTTTTCTATTTTGTTAACGGCGTTTGATGATTTGTTTTTCCAAGATTATTTTTTACCTGCAGGGAATTTACGTGAGTCTAGAAAAGGAGCCTACAGGGCAGATGTAATAGTGGTTACAAAATGTCCAGATAAAGTGCCTTATGCCAAATTGCAAGAAATTAAGTTTTTGCTTAACCTGGCGTCTCATCAAAAAGTATATTTTTCTAAAATAGGATATGCAGATACAATTTTTGGGTTTAGTGAGAGTTTGCCACTTACGTACTTAAAAGATAAATCTTTTACCCTTGTAACAGGAATTGCCAATCCCGCTCCTTTGGTTTTGTTTTTAAAAGAGCAAGGTTTTTCTTTTTCTCATAAAAAATATGCAGATCATCATCGTTTTTCTTCATCAGAAATTGCCACCCTACAAAAAGAGGAGTTGATAATAACCACAGAGAAGGATTACATGCGCTTACAAACCCCTTTAGGGAAATACGCACTTTATTATTTGCCTATAAAAACCATTATTTTAAACAAACAAGAAGCGTTTTTTAAAGAAACCATTATGGAGGCTATAACGCTTATGAAACAGTAGTAGTCTCTTTTTTACTTAGTTTGACGGTGTCGTGTATTTTTTCAAAAAACTCTTCTGGCTTGAAGGGTTTGGGTATAATTTCATTAAATCCAACACGGAAAAACTCATCTAGATTTTCATCAATAGTAACAGCCGTTAATGCTATAATAGGTAATGCTTTATTAAACTCTCGTATTTTTTGAGTGGCTTCAATACCGCTAATCCCTGGCATATGTATATCCATTAACACAACGTCAAAATCATTTTCTTTTACTAGTTCCACAGCGTCCATTCCGTTGTCTGCAACTTGACATACCATCTTGTTTTTCTCCAAAATTTTCTTGGTAATCATTTGGTTAATTTTGTTATCCTCTACCACCAATACGTTTTTACCAAAAAGATATTCAAGATCAATAACCTTCTTTTTATCTGTATTTTCTTTTTGAAATACTTTTTCATCTGAAATATCCAAATCTAGATTAAACCAGAACTTTGATCCTTCTCCTAGTTTACTTTCTAGTTGAATTTTACTGTTCATTAGTTCAAGTAAGTTTTTTACAATAGAGAGCCCAAGGCCAGTACCTCCAAATTTTCTGTTGATTTGGAGTGACCCTTGTGAGAAGGTTTCAAAAATGGTTTTTTGTTTTTTCTTTGAGATTCCTACACCGTTGTCTTCAATTTCAAAATTTAGTTTTATGCTATTATTGTATTGGTCAATTTTTCTAACCCGAATTACCACTTCTCCATTTTGGGTAAATTTAACGGAGTTACCAATAAGATTAATTAGTACTTGAGATAACTTCACTGGATCACCAGAAAGACTCTCAGGAATGCTGTCATCATAATCAACTCTTAGGGTTGTTTGTTTGTCATTGGCAGATTTTTTAAGAGCAATGAGAACATCATTAATTCTCTTTTTAAGATGAAATGATATTTTTTCAATTTCTACTTTATTGGCTTCAAGTTTGTTAAGGTCCAAGATGTTATTAATTAGGGACAATAGGAACTCTCCAGAAAACTTAAGAGAATCTAGATGCTCTCTTTGATGTTCTCTAGGGTTCTCTTCCATCAATAAATGGGTGAGCCCTGTCACGGCATACAGTGGTGTTCTCAGCTCATGTGTGATGGTAGATAAAAACTGTGCCTTGGCTAAGGAAGCTTTCTCTGCTTTTTCTTTTGCCAATTGTAACTCTGTATTTTTGTCTTGCAGCAGGGTATTTGCCTTGGCTCTTAAGTTGTTGTTTTTGTAAAGTGATAAGGTGAGCAAAGAAAGTATTGCGATAATGGCAATGCTAAGCCCGTTTGTTATTACATTAAAGCTCTCAGATTTTTCTTTATCCGAAAGTTCCTCATCCTGTCTCTTATACACATCTCCGAGCCCACGAGACAG
>CAJXUG010000139.1:0-5096 GCA_913060785.1 uncultured Flavobacteriaceae bacterium
CAGCGTCAGATGTGTATAAGAGACAGATCTACTGCATCACGATCAACTCCTGCAAATACAGTTACTAAGTGGTCTGGTTTGCTTTCATTTTGTAAAGACATACGAGCTCCTGGGCGAGCATTTGCAGCAGCACAACCACAAACAGAATTTACTACCACAAGGGTAGTTCCTTCTTTGCTTAATGCATCTGTAACGTTTTGTTGTGTATGTAATTCTGTAAACCCAATGCTGGTAAGTTCTTCACGCATAGGTTTTACTAATTCTGGTGGGTACATAATTTTTAATATTTAATTTGTTTATCGAGCCACAAAGATACTCAATAACTTCGTTAAAATTTGCTAAAATTTCTTGCACCTCAAGAATTTCAATTCCATGTTATGTAACAATTTAGCGTATTGCTTTACTTATATTTGTATCCTAATTTAGTATATATGTTTAGCATTTTTGGAGCGGTAGTTGGGTATAGTATTTATAGATTTCCGGGAGCAATTGCGGGCTATTTCTTAGGATCTTTTATTGATCAGTATAACGGCAAGCGAAAAAACTCTGGTGGACAGCGAGATGTTTTTAAAGATTTGTTTGATCAACAACGTGGTAAAACAGTAAACCCCGCAGATTTTGAAATTAACCTTCTATCCCTGGCATCATTTGTTATCAAAGCAGATGGCACCGTGAGCCAAAGTGAGTTAGACTTTGTGCGCCGGTACTTTGTCCAGGCCTACGGAAAAGATAGGGCTAATGCTACCTTTAAAGTGTTTAACGATGTTATCAAAAAAAGCGACATATCTGCCAAGGGTATTGCCAGTGATATTAGGTCCAAAACGCGGTATGAATCTAGGTTGCAAATTTTGCATTTTTTGTTTAGCATAGCCAATGCTGACGGAACTGTAACCACCAGCGAGGTTGATATGATTAACCAGATAGCAGGATATCTTTCTATACAATCTGCAGATTTTCATAGCATAAAAGCAATGTTTTTTAAGAATCCAGACAGAGCCTATAAAATCTTAGAAATAGACAAAACAGCTACCGTAGCTGAGATTAAAAAAGCCTACCGCACCATGGCCAAAAAGTACCATCCAGACAAACTAATAGACATGGATGAAGCCTATAAAAAAGGTGCTGAGCAAAAGTTTAGAGAAGTTCAAGAATCTTACGAGAGTCTTCAAAAAGAGCGCGGCTTTTAATATCTGGATTGTTTAAGTATTGGTATTGAGGGCGTTGTTTTTTAGCCAAGACTAAAAATTATTTTGGGTCTATTCAAAAAATAATTTTACCTTTGCCTTATGTATTCATTAGCAGAAGAAAATTATATTAAGACCATTTTTCATTTACAACAAACCAAAAGCGGTGCGGTAAGCACAAATGCTATTGCAGATAGTATGGACACCAAGGCCTCTTCTGCAACAGATATGGTGCAAAAATTAGCCGATAAAAAAGTGCTCTCTTATGTTAAATATAAAGGCGCTCAGCTTACCGAAAAAGGAAAAAAAATAGCCACCAGAATTGTTAGAAAACATCGTTTGTGGGAAGTTTTTCTTGTAGACAAACTCGGTTTTCATTGGGATGAGGTTCATGAAATTGCAGAACAATTAGAGCACATTCATTCTACAGAGCTCATCAAACGATTAGATACATTTTTAGGTAGTCCAGCCTTTGATCCTCACGGAGATCCTATTCCAGATGAGCACGGAAACTTCATAAAAACAGAAAAAAAGTTACTTTCTCAATTAAACAAAAGCCAGTCTGGTGTTTGTGTGGGGGTGAAAGAATCTAGCCCAGAATATTTACAATATCTAGACAAAAAGAATATAAGTATTGGCACTAAGATCAATGTACTAGGTAAAGAGTTTTTTGACGGATCGATGGTCATTGAAGTAGGGAGAGATCAATTTTTTGTTTCCAAAAAAATCGCAGACAATTTATATGTACAAACAACATAATCACCCCAATAATATTTCACAAACTATGAAACAAATAGTGTTACCTTTTTTAACGATACTACTATCCTTACCTATATTAGCGCAGGAAGGAAGACCTGAGTTAATTACAGACAGACCAGATGCCACAGAGGCGCCGAGTGTTGTTCCAAAGGGAGCTTTACAAATAGAGACAGGCGCTTTGTTTACTTCTTTTGAAGAGGATGTTTTGAAAACACAAACCATAACATATAACACCACACTGCTAAGGTTTGGTGTATTAGATAATCTAGAACTTAGGCTAGGGTGGAATGTTGTTGAACAAAGCAATAAAGTTACTGATGTTGCCCCGGCTGTCATAGAAAGTGGATTATCTCCTTTGCTATTGGGGGTGAAAGTAAACATTGCCCAAGAACAAGGATGGTTACCCACCATTGGCCTTATTGGTCATCTTTTTTTACCATTTACTGCAAGCGAATATTTTAAACCACAATACACAAGTGTTGATTTTAGATTTGCCTTTGACCACACGCTTTCAGACAGCTCTAGTGTTGCATATAACTTAGGCGCGCAGTGGGAGGCAGATAGCCCTGGAGCGGCCTATATTTATACCCTTGCATACGGTTATAGTATCACAGATAGCTTTGGTTTTTATGCCGAGTTGTATGGTGATTTACCAGAAAAAAACAGCTCGAATCATTATTGGGATGCAGGTGTCACCTACCTTATTTTACCTAACCTGCAACTAGATGCAACCATTGGCACAAGTATTACAAAAGGCCAGGACCTTCTTTTGAGTGGCGGTTTTAGCTATAGAATATTTAAATAAATGATGATGAAAAGAGCGATAGCAATACTAGCAGTAATAGTTGTTTTAGGGTGTAAAAACAACAAAGAAGACAACGGGAAACTAAAGGTGGTTGTTACTACCTCTATGCTTACAGATTTGGTTAAAAATATTGGGGCAGACTTAATCGAAATAGAGGGATTAATGGGGGCGGGCGTAGACCCACACTTATATAAAGCCAGTGAGGGAGACGTTTCGAAACTATTTAACGCAGATGTTATTTTTTATAACGGATTGCACCTAGAAGGAAAACTAGTAGCGATTTTTGAAAAAATGGAAGCTCAAAAAACAACGGTAGCTTTGGGTGAATTTTTAGCAAAAGACGGCCTGATTGGCTCAGACTATTTTGCTTCTAATTATGATCCTCACGTGTGGTTTAACATCCAATACTTTAAGGAGTTCTCAGATAAAGTAACAAGTGTATTATCAGAGAAGGACCCTAAAAATGCAGCCAGTTTTACAGCAAATAACCTAGCATTTCAGCAGGAATTAGATCTCTTGCACACGGCGGTTGGAAACACGATTGCTACCCTTGCTCCAGAGAAAAGAATTTTAGTTACGGCTCATGATGCATTTAATTACTTTGGGAAGGCCTATGGCTTTAATGTAGTTGGCCTTCAAGGGCTCTCTACCGCTACCGAGGCAGGTGTACAAGATGTGCAAAAATTATCTGAATATATTATAGCAAACAAGGTAAAGGCTATTTTTATTGAAAGCTCTGTGCCAAGAAGAACCATAGAGGCGCTAGAGGCTGCAGTGCTTTCTAAAGGACATCAGGTTTCTATTGGCGGCTCTTTGTATAGTGACGCGCTTGGAGACGGGGGTTCTGCAGAGGGCACCTATGTTGGAATGTTTCTGTACAATGTAAAGACTATTGTTAACGCCTTACAATAACATATGACACAAAAAATTGCCATACAAGTAGATGATTTAACCGTAGCCTATAACTACAAACCCGTGTTATGGGATATAGATTTAGTGATCCCTGAAGGAGTCTTAATGGCTATTGTGGGGCCTAATGGAGCAGGAAAATCTACCCTTATTAAGGCCATTTTAGGTATTATTGAACCTATTGCTGGCAGTGTGGCTATTTATGGAGAACCTTATAAAAAACAACGAAAACTTGTTGCCTATGTACCTCAAAAAGGGAGTGTAGATTGGGATTTCCCTACCACAGCACTAGACGTGGTGATGATGGGAACCTATGGTAGTTTGGGCTGGATAAAAAGACCTGGTCAAAAGCAAAAAAAGGCGGCATTAGAAGCCCTTGAGAAGGTGGACATGCTCTCTTTTAAAAGTAGACAAATTAGCCAGCTTAGCGGCGGGCAACAACAGCGTATTTTTTTGGCAAGAGCATTGGTGCAAAACGCATCAATTTATTTTATGGACGAACCCTTTCAAGGGGTTGACGCCTCTACAGAGATAGCTATTATTAATATTTTAAAAGAGTTGCGTAAAGCAGGAAAAACAGTAGTAGTTGTACACCATGATTTACAAACTGTCCCAGAATATTTTGACTGGGTTACGTTTTTAAATGTAAAGAAAATTGCCACCGGAGCAGTAAAAGACATTTTCAATGATGACAATTTAACCAAGACCTACGGCATTAATTATAAAGTAGCCGTAAATAAATAAGTTTAATGAGCATCACCGAGTATTTCAACCTGTTATTTACAGACTACACCCTGCGCACCATTAGCCTAGGGACGGCTGTATTGGGAGCAATTTGTGGAATGCTCGGGAGCTTTGCTGTTTTGAGAAAACAAAGTTTGTTGGGAGATGCTATTTCACATGCTGCCTTGCCCGGCATAGCCATTGCGTTTTTAATAACTGGAGCTAAAGACACTAATATCTTACTCTTGGGAGCCTTGGTAAGTGGTTTGATTGGCGCCTTTTGGATTCGTGGAATGATATCCAAAACACATTTAAAAAGCGATACTGCTTTGGGTCTTGTTTTATCGCTGTTCTTTGGTTTTGGAATGCTACTTCTCACCTATATACAAAAACAACCCAACGCCAATCAAGCAGGACTAGACAAGTATTTATTTGGCCAAGCAGCTACTTTAGTAGAGAGTGATGTGTTGCTTATGGTGCTTGTTACCGCAATCGCCCTTGTGGTTGTGCTTTTGTTTTGGAAAGAATTTAAGCTTCTTCTTTTTGACTCAGATTACGCCAACACCCTTGGGTTTAATACAAAGTTTATCGATATTTTAATTACTTTTTTTATTGTTTTGGCTATTGTAATTGGGCTACAAACGGTAGGAGTTGTTTTAATGAGCGCTATGTCTGTCTCTTATACACATCTGACGCTGCCGACGAAGAGGATAGTG
>CAJXUG010000140.1:0-5070 GCA_913060785.1 uncultured Flavobacteriaceae bacterium
CAGATGTGTATAAGAGACAGGGCTTACCAAGTATTTTGTATTTTTTTGTGTATGATTTTCTTGTTAAAAAACCAACTAAATTATACGGTAAACTTAATTCTGTATTTAAGGCAACTCCTAGAGAAATTGTGTGGTCATTAACCCCTATAATTGCTACCCGTTTTTTTAATATACCATAACGTTCTTTTCTGAGTATTTGGTAAAACTCTTTAACAACAACTCTTAACAAAAAATGCAGTATAAAAGTAACCATCACATACAAAAACAAGATCGTATTTGTATAAATTTTATCTCCAGATAATGTTGTGAAAAGAAGGTTAAATATTAAAATTGTTACTCCCGTAGCAAGTGCAGAAAATGCTAACTTAATAATGTCTTTAAAGGTTGAGTGCCTTATAATACCTGAGTAGGTTTTAAAAACAACAAAATAAATTAAATTAACTCCAAGTAAAATGGAAACCTGCAAATAAACAGACTCAAGATCTTTATAGGGTGTTGGCGTATTTTGTAAAAAAAAATAAACAAGCCCAAGAGATAACACACAAATTACCATATCAATGGTTAAAACAATCCATCTAGGCAAATAACTTTGATGCAATAGCTTAAACTTACTGTCTTGTGTGAAAAGAAATGGAAAAAGAGTTTTAATTAATCTCAAGGGGTATTGTGATCGGTTTAATTTCAGTAAATATACACTTTATTAGGGTTTTATTACAATTAAAAATTTAGACACTATTTATCGGAAGCTGTTTGCGCAAAAATTTTCAACTGCTTTTTTAATCCTATTTTTATCATCAAGAGTTAAATTGCTACCAGAGGGAAGACACAAGCCATTTTTAAATAAGAGCTCACTTATATCATTGCCGTAATATGGAGCCGTTTTAAAAATTGGTTGCAGGTGCATCGGTTTCCATAATGGTCTAGACTCTATGTTAGTTTTCTCTAGCTCTAGACGTAAATCTGTTGATGTGAAACCTGCTAAAACGGGATCTATAATAATACACGAAAGCCAATGGTTTGAGTACCTCTCTGGGGTGTTTTCTGCAAAAACAGTAATTCCTGGTATATCTTCAAATAATTGCACGTAAAAACCATGCATTTCCCTTCTTAAAGTTACATGTGCATCCAGTACCTGCATTTGTCCTCTTCCAATACCCGCACAAATATTACTCATTCTATAATTATAACCTATATAGGAGTGCTCATAATGAGGTGCATTATCACGGGCTTGAGTGGCAAGAAAAATAGCTTTATCACGTACAGATACATTCTTTGTAACTAAAGCACCTCCACCAGATGTGGTTATGATCTTATTTCCGTTAAAAGACAAGATACTAATATCGCCAAATGTGCCGCACTTTTGGCCTTTATAAGAGCTACCAAAAGCCTCTGCACTGTCTTCCAATACTGGAATATCATACTTTTTTGATATGGCCGTGATTGCATCAACATCATAGGGCATACCATATAAATGAACAGCAATAATAGCCTTAGGTTTTTTTCCTTTTTTAATCCTATCATTTATGGCCTTTTCTAAATATATAGGGCACATATTCCAAGTGTCTGGCTCACTATCAATAAAAATTGGGGTAGCTCCTTGATAGACAATAGGATTTGCAGAAGCAGAAAAGGTCATGCTTTGGCACAGCACTTCATCACCATTTGTCACTCCCAACAAGATGAGCCCTAGGTGCAAACCAGCAGTACCACTGCTAAGAGTAGCTACATGAACATCTTGCTTTAAATAAGTGGAAATTGCACTTTCAAAGGCGTTAACATTTGGTCCAAGTGGTGCTACCCAATTGGTATCAAAAGCTTCTGTTACATATTTTCGCTCGGTGCCACCCATATGGGGAGACGATAGCCAAATTTTATTTTTCATCTATAATTTTTTTATGATACACATAAAACTATTTAAAAACAGCTCTGTAACGGGGGAAATAGTTTTCATCAATAGTTTGAGCTAAACGTAATGCTTTGTCACAAAGATCGTTGTAAGCAGTATGGTTGACCACTAAATTAAAAGTTTTAAAGATAGTTTCTTTTTTTGAAAAAGCTCTTTTGAATCTAAAAAGAGGATCCTGTTGGTCAAGACCAGTACCACCCCCTAAATGAAAATTCAAAAAACCTTCTTGGGTTCCCATCAAACGCACCTCATCCAAAATCAATTTGACAGGTGCTAGGTTTAAATGTGCATTTCTAGTACCAGACAAATGATACTGAATGGTATGATTACAAAAGGTAAACAGAGAAGTAGCTATACGCTCACCCTCTAATGTAACAAAAGCGAGTTTGGTATTAAATTCAGTAGCATTTAACAAAGATTGATAATAGGACGAGCTGAAGAAAAAATAAGCACTTGCGTCTACCCGTTTCATATTTTCATTGTATATACTCATAAATGAATCAATATTCTCTTGTGTTGGATCTACCCATTGTATTGAGGCTATCCTTCTTAATTTATTAATTTCACTCTTAGTACTTTTTCTGTAATGGGCTCTTTGCTCTTGTAATGTCTGTTTTAAATCAACGGTTATTGTTAGACTATTTTGAGTAATAGCCCCTAGGTTATTTAAAATAGTATCTTGAGACAACAAAGGATGTAAACGAGAGAAAACTGCTATAATATTCTCTTGATTGCAATATTTTATAAAAGCCTCTTGAAATTTTAAAACATCTGCCTGAGTTAAATCACCTCTTGAGATAGGACCAACATATCCGTAACAAGAGGTGGCGTCTTTATAACTGGAATCTGGTATTTCTCTAACTAAGATTGGAAACACAATTAGCTTATCTTCATCACTATAGACATACAAAATGGGAGCTCCCTCTTTATTATTTTCAGAAATTTTATGATACTCCCAGGTGTGATACATATCATAGTCATCACAGCGTTCCACATATTGTTTCCACATTGATTGTTGGGAGCTATCTAGTATATTAATCATATTGTAATTCAGGATATTTGGTTAACAACCACTTTTTAGCTTTCTCAAAATGGCTTAAAATCTCTGAAGGAATGGCCACCTTGTTTTCTGAAATAGCCTGTATTGTATCTGTGAAAGGCCCAAGTTTGTAATGATGAGATATCACGCCTACTAATTGGCTCAGTACTCTCTCAGGAGAAGCACAGAGGTCACTGTAAGAGATAACATCCTTGTTTTTTACTGGAATACCATCAAGCTGTTTTTTATATTCATGATTTAAAAACATAACCTGCCCTACTACTTGTCTGTATGGGTTTTCATCTTTCAAAAACGAATATTGATGTGGCTTAATTGAGGCCCAAATAGAAATATCTTCATGTCTTTTTTCTCTTAGCTTTAGAATAGAATACGCGTTTTGAAAAATATCTCTTTTGATGTGGAAGAAAATTGTCTTTGGCATTTGTTGTACTGCCTCATTTGCATGAAATCCAAACTGAAAAGACTTATAAAGTATTGGTTTTTGGAATGCAAAAGTCATCTGGTATAATATGCTTTTTAATGCACTCCAGTCTATGGTATGATTAGGGTCATAGCTTCTTTGTAAAAAATCAGGGTAGTTAAGATGTTTTTTCCAAAAATAACTAAATTCATGTGGCTCTTCGATGGTATTTGTAGCGCCAAACTCTGATGTAAATGATGATATATATGCCTGAGGTAAAAGTTTATTTGAGAGATAAATACCGTACAAAGGGGCATTCCAAAAGGCAGCAATAAGATTGTTTATATATCCAACTTGGGTATAACTTAGAAGCAGCTGCGATAGTAGAGTTGTTCCAGAACGAGGGGCACCAATAATATGAATAGTTGTTTGATGCGCTGTTATGGTAGTATAAAGCTGCTGTTGTGCCTTCTGCAAATTTTCATTTAAACTTGCAAAAGCATTGTTGGAATTGCTATTTTTTAAATTATCGCTCATCATTAATTTGTACCATCAAAGGCTTTTCCTTCATTAAAACCAAGAGCCCCTACCCCGTCTTTCTTAAATACCTTCTTTACAGTTAATAGCAAAATTTTAATATCTAAAAGTAATGATTGGTGTTCAACATACCACACATCCAATTCAAATTTTTTGGTGTGTGAAATCGCATTTCTCCCATTTACCTGTGCCCATCCCGTAATTCCAGGTTTTACCCAATGACGTTTTTTCTGAGAATCATTGTATAAAGATAAATAAGCAGGCAACAATGGCCTTGGCCCAACAAAACTCATGTCACCCTTAAGAACATTTAAAAGTTGTGGTATCTCATCTAAAGATGTCCTTCTAATAAATCTGCCAATTGATGTTATTCTATCTTTGTTTGAAAGTAACTTACCGCTAAGATCTTTGGCATCAGTCATGCTTTTAAACTTAACTATATTAAATATTTTCTCGTTTTTTCCTGGTCTGCTTTGAACAAAAAAAACGCTTCCTCTTGTTTGAGTTTTTACTAAAAGCCAAGTAATAAAAAACAAAGGAGATAGAAATATAAACCCAATTAGGCTAACTACAAAATCTAAAATTCGTTTAACAACTCTATACATTTATAGGTTTTTTAAGTGTTCTTCAAAAAACATGTACTCTTTATGTAAAAGTTTCCACAGTAAGTTTCTATCATACTTTTCTACAATATTTTTTCTTGCATTTAAGGTGCAAGAATCTAACAAATCCGTGTCTAGATAAAATCTCTCCATGGCATCAAAAATAGCTTTATAATTTTTAACCGGAACAATAAGACCATTTTGTTGATGCGTTACAATTTCATTACAACCATTAATATCAGAAACTATAGCAGGTAAACCCATTGCACCCCCTTGCATAGGAACATTAGGAAAACCTTCTCTGTAGCTTGGGAAAACAAGGCAATCGCTCATGTGAAAAAAAATTCTAACATCATTTTGATAACCAACATGAATAATTTTTTTGTGATTAAATATCTGATAATGTGTTTCTTTATCGAGAGGGTTCAAATGCTCTTCATATTTCCCGACAAGTAACAGTGATGTATTGAGGTGTTTTTCTGAAAGCGCTGTAAATGACTTAATAAGCTCATTTACACCTGTCTCTTATACACATCTCCGAGCCCACGAGACAGGCAGAAATCTC
>CAJXUG010000141.1:0-5055 GCA_913060785.1 uncultured Flavobacteriaceae bacterium
CTCTTCGTCGGCAGCGTCAGATGTGTATAAGAGACAGGGATTATTACCTTGATAGTGAGGGAGAAAAGATGCCTTTGTCATCGGTTTACACGGCAAGAGTTCCAATTGTTACAGGAGCGGTGATGGAACATGCAAAACAACTCACAGATTTATTGTTACAGATAAATCAAGACCAGATGATTAAAAGTAGTGTTGTTGGCTTACATGTTTTACAAGACGGAACACTTAAAATGCGAATTCGCAAACAAGATTTTATAGTGCTTTTTGGAACAACAGACAATGCGGCATTAAAATTTCAGAATTATAAGGCATTTTATCAAAAAATAAAACAAGATAGTATGTTAGCAAACTACAAAACCGTTGATTTAAGATTTGGTAATCAAGTAGTGGCAACAAAAAAATAAAGGCTATGGAACAAGGAAACATTGCTGTAGGACTCGATATAGGAACAACAAAGATTGTTGCTATGGTAGGCAAGGAGAATGAGTATGGTAAGATGGAAATTCTAGGGATTGGTAAATCCAAAAGTTTGGGTGTGCACCGTGGGGTTGTAAATAATATTACCCAGACCATACAATCTATCCAACAGGCAATCACTGATGCAGAAACTTCTTCTGGAATTAAAATAGAAGATGTGGTAGTAGGTATCGCAGGGCAGCACATACGCAGTCTTCAGCACAGTGATTATATCACCAGGTCAAACAGCGATGAGGTGATTGATGTCAATGATATTGATAATCTATGTAATCAAGTTCATAAGCTAGTGATGCTTCCTGGTGAAGAAATTATACACGTGTTGCCACAAGATTTTAAAGTTGATGGGCAGGCAGAGATAAAAGAGCCAATAGGTATGTACGGCGGGCGCTTGGAAGCCAACTTTCATGTGGTGGTGGGGCAAGTTGCTTCTATAAAAAACATTGGTCGTTGCGTGAAAAGTGCAGGATTGGAGCTCAGTGGTATTACACTAGAGCCGCTAGCCTCAGCAAACGCTGTGCTCAGCCAAGAAGAAAAAGAGGCAGGTGTTGCCCTTATTGATATAGGTGGTGGAACCACAGATTTAGCCATTTTTAAAGACGGTATTATACGCCATACTGCGGTAATTCCTTTTGGAGGAAATGTCATTACCGAAGACATCAAAGAAGGTTGCAGTATTATTGAAAAGCAAGCAGAATTGCTTAAAATAAAATTTGGTTCTGCATGGCCTGGAGAAAATAGAGATAATGAAATTGTTTCTATTCCTGGATTAAGAGGAAGAGATCCTAAAGAGATAACATTAAAAAATCTGTCCAAAATCATCCACGCTAGAGTGGTTGAAATTATTGAACAGGTGTATTTAGAGATAAAAAATTACGGCCACGAAGAGCAAAAAAAGAAATTAATTGCCGGCATCGTACTAACGGGTGGAGGTGCTCAGTTACAACATTTAAAACAGTTGGTGGAGTATATAACGGGTATGGATACCAGAATAGGGTATCCTAATGAGCATTTGGCTGGAGATAGTGATAGTGAAACCACAAGCCCACTATATGCAACTGCCGTTGGCCTTGTAATGAATAGCCTAGAGAGTAAAGCGCGTGCCCATAGAATTGCAAAACCAGAAGATGGAGCCCCTACAGGTGATGGGCCAGCGCCAGATGATGGAGGCTCTGGAGGTCTTGAGGAAGAAATTAGTGATTCTCCACAAGAGCCAGAGAAGCAGCGCACAAGTATTTTTGATACTTGGGCAGAGAAGTTTAAGCAATTTCTAGACAACGCAGAATAAAAGATACAACAGTTAAAAAAATATAATAACCCTCGCAAAAAAAAAAGTATATGCCAGAATTTGACAACATATCGTTCGATCTGCCCAAAAACCAATCAAATGTCATTAAAGTAATTGGCGTTGGTGGTGGTGGTAGTAATGCCATAAATCACATGTTTAATCAAGGGATTAAAGGTGTAGATTTTGTGATTTGCAACACAGATGCACAAGCATTAGAGAACAGTGCTGTTCCAAATAAAATCCAATTGGGTATAGACCTTACAGAAGGTCTTGGAGCTGGTGCCAATCCTAAAATTGGAGAACAATCTGCTGTAGAGAGTATGGCAGAGATTAAAAGCATGCTAACAACCAATACAAAGATGATTTTTATCACCGCTGGTATGGGAGGAGGAACGGGTACAGGAGCTGCGCCAATAATAGCGAGAATGGCAAAAGATCTTGATATTTTAACTGTTGGGATTGTTACTATTCCTTTTCACTTTGAGGGAACCATGCGTAACGAGCAGGCTCAAATTGGTGTAGAAAATTTACGTCAAAATGTAGATAGCTTGGTTGTTATTAATAACAATAAATTACGTGATGTTTACGGAAATCTTGGCTTTAAGGCTGGGTTTTCAAAAGCAGATGAGGTGCTGGCCACAGCAGCGCGAGGTATTGCAGAGGTAATTACACATCATTACACGCAAAATATTGATTTACGTGATGCTAAAACTGTGTTGTCTAACAGTGGTACTGCCATAATGGGTAGTGCAACATCAAGTGGTGCAAATCGTGCACAAATTGCCATTAACAAAGCGCTAGATTCTCCTCTTTTAAATGACAACAAGATAGCGGGAGCTAAAAATGTATTATTACTTATTGTATCTGGTACCGAGGAAATAACCATAGATGAAATTGGAGAAATAAGTGATCACATACAGGCAGAGGCTGGTCATGGGGCCAATATTATTATGGGTGTTGGTGATGATGAGACTCTAGATGGATCTGTTTCTATTACCGTTATTGCGACAGGATTTGATGCAGAGCAGCAAAATGAAATCACCAATACCGAGACTAAAAAAATTATTCATACCCTTGGTGATGAGGCTAAGGCGCAACTAGAGCTAACTCCTAATGTAACGGCAACACAAGTAG
Source organism: uncultured Flavobacteriaceae bacterium (assembly GCA_913060785.1). Lineage (GTDB taxonomy): Bacteria > Bacteroidota > Bacteroidia > Flavobacteriales > Flavobacteriaceae > Patiriisocius. The sequence continues at coordinate 2,897 of CAJXUG010000141.1, forward strand.
TGCTGCCACCAGAAGTTAAAACTAATGTTACTACTAGTGAGTCTTCACAGGAGCCCATAATAGTGCACACACTTTTTGAAGAAGATGAGCAGGAGCCAGAGGCATCTGCAGTAGTTACACCACAAACCCAACAAGAGCCATTTGAGGGTTATATAGCAACTACAGACCTTATCAAGAATATTGACGTAGAGTCTAACCTGGTTGACATACATTTTCTTGCAGAGTTTGAGCAATTGGTTATCAATGAAATTAGCGTAAACAATTTTGAGGTAATAAGCCCAGAGATTGTTTCTCCTAAGGCTGTTGAAGATAACCAGCCTATTGAGGTTACTGCCCATGATAAGGAAGCAGTTGCCGAGTTTGAAATTAATGACTTAGAAAAGGTTGTTATCCCTGAAAAGGAAACTGCTCAAGAGCCTATGCTAATGTTTGATATGCCTTTGCATGATAGCCCCCAGGAGCAGGATGTAGTGGTGCACTCATTAGAAGAGCCAGTTGCAGTACAAGAGCAAGAGGAGCCAGCCTTAGAAATAGAAATGCAGCCTGAAATTGTGGCCGCTGATGTTGAAGATATTGAGGTAACAGATCACCTAGAGGTGGTTCCTGTTAGTGAGGTTTCTAAGGGCGGAGTGGTAACCCGTTATAGTCTTGATGATTATACAGCCAAAGAAGAAGAACTTACAGGCGCTACTGCAGCTCAGGCGCCTGAGGTAACAGAAGTTTTAGTGGAAGAGGAGCTTGTTTTTGAAACTAAGATTGTGGAGCCAGCCCCGCAAGAGAAAGAGCTTGAAAACGCGCCACTAGACCCAATGAATACTCCTATTTCTAAATTATTGATTGAAGGTGCAGAGGAGCGTAAGCGTAAGTTTAAAGATTTTAACTATAAATTCAGAAACAACGCCTCAAAGGTTGATGATTTTGAGAAGCAGCCTGCTTACAAAAGAGCAGGGATTGAACTAGATGATGTTTCTAGTGAGGTATATCTTTCAAGAACTTCAGTGAGTGATGATGATGACGAGATAGAGTTAAGAAGCAACAATAGTTTTTTACACGATAATGTAGATTAATTACAAAGGTATCTCCCCCGAGATATACTTGTGTACTTAATTTTCAAAAACCCATTAATAGCTATTAATGGGTTTTTTATAGCCGTGGCAATTGTAGTTAATTTCCTATCTTCGTGGTCTAATTTTTATACCCATACCTATGAGTTTATCAGCAAAAATTATGGATGCCATGAAAATGGCTATGAAAAGTAAAGACACCCTTGCCCTGCAGGCACTACGTTCTGTGAAGAGTGCTATTTTACTGGCTCAAACCCAAGGTGGAGCAAAGCAAGATATTAGTCCTGAGGATGAAATAAAACTACTTCAAAAACTGGTAAAACAGCGCAAAGATAGTGCTGCTATTTTCGCTACTCAAGGACGCTCAGATTTGGCAGATCCAGAAATAGCAGAAGCTGCAGTAATTGAGCAGTTTTTACCCCAACAACTAAGCGAGGCTGAGGTGGGTGCAATGGTAGACAAGGCTATTGAGGCCACTGGCGCAAGCGCTATGGCAGACATGGGCAAGGTAATGGGCATGGTTACTAAAGAAGTGTCAGGAAGAGCAGACGGGAAAACCATCAGCACACTTGTAAAGGCGCGCCTATCAAATTAAAAAACATAACAATACAACACCTATAGTATAGGTGTTTTTGGCCTAGTAGTTCAACTGGATAGAATATCAGATTTCGGCTCTGACGGTTGGAGGTTCGAATCCTCTCTGGGTCACTAAATCGGAGAATTGATTCATTGGAATCGGTTCTCCGATTTTTAATTTTGCTATACCCTTTGATATTAAAGGGATTGAAGAGAATAAAGCATTGACTCTATTGGTTCGAACTTTGTCATTTTGTTTATCATACCCTATTCCGGATGGAAACACTAAATTTTGAATTTTCTTTTTTTGCTTTAAGTCCCCGCATGTTATCCATAAATGTGAGTCTTCCTATTTTAATTGGTGTACCAAACGTTTTCCAAATCAATTATTACCAACAGAAGTGACAACCATTAAAACCTATATGAATGATGATAATTATAAACATTGGTCAAAATCTTCTGTGTACCTACTGTCTCTTATACACATCTGACGCTGCCGACGAAGAGGATAGTGTAGAT
>CAJXUG010000142.1:0-5041 GCA_913060785.1 uncultured Flavobacteriaceae bacterium
CGAGATTTCTGCCTGTCTCGTGGGCTCGGAGATGTGTATAAGAGACAGCTTCAAGTAATTTGGTGTCAATTTCCGATGGTGGTATTTTTAAATCAATAAAAGGAAAAAAAAGAACGGTTAGTTTAACGAAATTAAGGCATTTTAATTTAAAGGGCTTGTTGGTTAACAAATCGTTGACGAATATAAATAACGCAATCAAAATTATTAATGCTACTAGTAATATCCTTTGATTAACTGAAATCATCTAGTTTTATTTTTTTTGAAAAATATAGTTAAAAGAATGAATAATTTCTTTTCTCAAAATAAATAAAAGCATAATAGTAGATAATATTAATCCAATAAAAGAATAACTGGAATTTTTGGTAGCATAGACAACACAAGTGATAAGAATATATACCAACAGTGAGGGGAACAGTAAAAAGTTCAATTTAAAATTAAATTTATTTTTTAAATAAATTAAGCGAACAATTAAACTCAATGAATATACGAGGGTTAAGGATATATTTACACCATTTACGCCATATCGAATTACAAGGTATTTGATGATAATTAAATTAAGCAATGTAGCACCTATACTGGTATATAATATTATTCTGGACTCCTTTATAGCCAACAATGTTTGGGATATAAAATCGCCTAACGCAGCGATTATGGTTACCAATATACTTAAAGAAATAATTTGGTAAGAATCTTTATAGTTGTTATCAATTATAAAGGGAAAAATAAATTGAACTAAATAAATAATTATTGAACCTCCAAAAATTAAAAAAATCATATAATATTTAATTCCTTTTGCTAATTTTTCAAATTCACTACTACTCTGGCCCATAGAAAAGGACATATCTTGCCAAGCCATTGTAAAGGCAGATGTCAAAAAAGCGATTGCTACAGTGAATTTACCTGCAATAGCATAGTAGCCATTTGCACTCAATCCTAGCTCATTTTCGATAACGGTTTTATTATAATATATTAAGAAAAAAAAAAGAATAGAACCTATGCTTAGAGGGAAAGTGAAATAAATTAATTCTTTGAAAAGTTTAAAATCAATAAGGCGGATACTTAACTTTGATCTTAATTTAATAGTCCATTCTAAAAATATTAACTGCATCAAAATTCCTATTATTCCGGCAAGAAAGAGAGAAACAATGCCTAGTTTGAAATATAGAATAAAAATGAAGTTGAGTATTGCAATGAATAAGGTGCATATAATACCCGATATTACAAACGCGGTGTTTTGGTTTAATGCCCTAGTAATATATGTGTAATACCTTTGTAAGACCAATGCCAAAGCGTAAAAACAGATTAATTCAAAATAGTTTATGTGCAAAAAAAGGTAATTCAAATACCACACTATTAATAACACCGCAATAAACAAGATTAATGATATGGAGCCACTGTTTAGAATTTTCTTTATTCGAATTTCAGAGACATCTTTTTCCTTCATGAACCTCATCATCCCGACATAAATTTCAGAAGTAATTAACGGTATGGCAAGCATTACATAAGCTAAACTTAGATCGTAATAACCAAAATCCTCTGGCAACAAGTATTTAGAGTATAATGGCAGTAAAAAAAAGGTTATTATTTTTGATAGGGAATTACCTACGAAGTAAAGTCCAGTATTTTTTATAAACGAAATTTTAGATGTCATTTATTTTATTTTGATTCACTTCAAAAATCGGACATTTATCTATGGATACGACTTCATTGATTTTAATGCACATAATAAGTAGAAGGTAATAGTATTTTATTTGTTTTTCTTCAGAATAGATAGCCTAGAATTTAATAGTTATTTAATCCATTACCCCAAAAAGCTATTAATTCGGGACCTCAACATGGCCAAGGTTCTATTCCGCTGCATCTTGGCCTTTTTACTAGCTGGTCTAAACAACAACCAAGGGGAAAAATAGAGCAGGGGTACTACCAGTACCAAAAGGTACAATTGTAAGTTTATATAGAGGTCCTTTATTAAAAAGGCCAGGGCTATCACCAAAATGTTGATAATGCCCAGCGTTAGGGTGGCCTTTTTATGACTTAGGCCAAGTGCCAATAGCCGGTGGTGTATGTGGTTGCGGTCCGCACTAAACGGGCTCTTTTTTTGGGCAATGCGAACAATAAAAACCCTTACAGTGTCCAATATAGGCAAGGAAAGGATGGCCATGGCCATAATAGGGGCAACAGCTATGGTATAGGGGGTTACCACAGTGGCATTAAATTCCAAAAAGGAAATGGCCTGGTAGGCCAATATAAAGCCAATGAACATAGAGCCGGAATCTCCCATAAAAATTTTGCGTCCAGTAGATAGGTTGAACCGTAAAAATCCCAAGAGGGCACCGATCAGCGCAAAGGAAATGATCACCATTAAATAGCGTTCATTAAGCAGGTAAAAACTACCAAAGGTAGCGGTGACAATAATACCAATGGTGCCGGCCAGGCCATCTATACCGTCTATAAGGTTAAAGGCGTTGATCAGGGCCAGGAAGACAAAGACACTAAATACTACAGAAGCAAAATAGGGCAGTTCCTCCAAGCCCAGAAGGCCATAACAGCTGGCTATCCGAACGTCCGTTAATACTATGACCATCAGGGCCGCCAAGATCTGTATCATAAATTTCTTCTTTGGGGCCAAGCCCATCAAATCGTCCTTAATGCCCAGGAACATGAGGGTAATGGTGGCTGCCACAATGGACAAGAGTTTTATAAGGTCGGCCTGGGACAGGCCCAAAACCATGCCGAGGGTAATAAGGGTAAGGCTAAAGCTGATGAACATACCCACTCCGCCCAAGGTAGGGGTCTTGGCCGTGTGCATACTGCGCTCTATAGGCTCGTCCATAAGGTTCTTGGACTTTACCAGATAGATGATAACCGGGTACATTCTCAGGGAGAGCAATACGGGCGCTAGTATTGCCACACATACCAAGAGGTAGGTATTGGTAAATAACTCATTTAAATATGCCATGGTCAGTGTTTAGCACATAAGTGTTTATTGTTCATTAATAGTTTTTACATTAATGCACTAATTTTGATACGCTTTATTAGGGGGAGTTATAAAGTGACCAAACGTAAAATTTGGGTCTACATATTACCTTTTCCAGGCCAATGCTTGGACGGGCAAAACTATGAATATTTAACTGTTATAAATGATTTAATCGTTTAAACTCAAATTTTACCCATAAAGTGTTTTTTGTACTCTTTATTAGTCAAAAGAACCATATTTATTTGATTTTTGCAATACCGTCTTGTTAACATATGGTTATGCGTTTGTGTTGGTTTTGTTGGGCTTTATGGGCTTTACTATTTACATTTGACTGCGGATGACAGCTATACTTGCTTTAAAAAGAAATTAGCCTTCTGCGGCAAAACCTTTGTTTACTTAGTATTGCGTATTATTTGTGTTAATAAAATTTTTAAACGCGTTAAAAAAACGGTATTATTCTACCTTGGTTTTTAAGGTTATTGCTGCCATTTTCTTAAGTTTCACTAGAAATAAAAGGCTTAGCTCGTGAAATTTGTGAGTTCCCCCGAACACTTTTTTTCAACAAGCCAGCCAATATATTTTTCTTTATTGCATAGTTTTTTCTGCTTTAGTGCCTTTTATTCTTTTTTTATTTTTTTTTATTTTCTTGTATCTATGGCCAAACCTAAGACTACTTCAGAGCAAATCCTTGCGGTTTTCCGCAGGTCCCACCTGATGACAGGACTAACTCCCCATGAAAACCCATCCTTGGCTCCCGTGGAAAACCCACCCCTAACCCCTCCCAAGAGGGGAATAGGGGGGAGAACCATTCGGAGGGAGGACATTAAATCAAGATTTTAGATTTTCAGCATTTTGCACCCTTTAGGGAGGGGAAAACAAAATGCTGAGAATCCACCTCCTACCTAGCGGTAGGCAGGCCTGCCTTGCCGGTAGGCAGGCTAGCTCCTCCTAAGAGGGGAATAGTTTTGTACAAAGCTTGTAGGGCTGATCCTCTAGACTCTCACTTCTCAATACTCCATTTGAACTTTCAACAATCCATTGAGGGTGGAGCAAGAACAATGCCCTTAATCCCTATGATTTAGTGGGGTTGTTTAAGTATTTGTATGTCAGTAGGTTGTGTAGTAAGTAAAATACCCTTTAAAAAGTAGGGGTGGGGAATATTTCCGCAGCTGGGGAGGAATTGCTCAATGTGGAAATGTACCAATTGTTTAGTGTAACAATGGGTTAATGGGTTAATTTGAAAATGGTGATAATGTGGAAATGTAGCAATTGTTTAATGTAACAATGGGTTGATTTGATGATTGGTTGATTTGGGGATTTGAAAATGGTGTTAATGTGGAAATGGAATAATTGGGAATTTGGTTTTGGTTAAAAATGGTGGTGATGGATAGAATTTTAGGTTTTCGGTATTTTGCACCCTTTAGGGATGGGGAAAACAAAATGTGGAAAACCCACCCCCAACTCCCGCCGAAAAGGCGGGACAGGCTCCTCCCAAGAGGGGAGCTTTTGGCTGGTACCCATGAATACTGAAAACAACCACAGCTAACTAGTAATTGGTCTTTTGTTAAGAATGTTTATGGTGGATAGCATTTTAGATTTTCAGTATTTTGCACCCTTTAGGGATGGGGAAAACAAAATGTGGAAAACCCACCCCTAACTCCCGCCGAAAAGGCGGGACAGGCTCCTCCCAAGAGGGGAATGGTTTTGTACAAAGATTGCGGCTGATCGTCTAGTCTCTATTTTCTAGGCTCCAGTTTCTCAATACTCACTACTCAATTCTCAATCCTAACTTTTAACATTATAACTTACAACTTTACAACTGTAACTGTCCACTGAAATAAGCAAAAGCCAAAAGTGAAGAGAAAAGAAAAAAGAGTAAAGAGAAATGGGTTCATGTAACAATGTACCAATGGTTTAATGTAATAATGGGTTGATTTGGAAATTTAGCAATTGTTTAATGTAACAATGGGTTGATTTGATGATTGGTTGATTTGATAATTTGAAAATGATGTTAATGTGGAAATGGAATAATTGGGAATTTGGTTTTGGTTAAAAATGGTGGTG
>CAJXUG010000143.1:0-4940 GCA_913060785.1 uncultured Flavobacteriaceae bacterium
ATGGATTAGGGTTGTATATAAAAATTAGCGCTATTTTCGCCTAGAATTTTGGTTGGTACATTACGTATCATTAAAAGGGAATTTTGTGAAATACAAAAGCTGTTCCCGCAACTGTAAGTCATCCATTTTTTTGGATCGTGTTTTCTTAAACCACTGTTTACAATCGTAAATGGGAAGGTGACACAAAGACAAGCCAGGAGACCTGCCATATTCATCATAACAAGCCTTCGGGATAAAGGATTGTATGGTGTAGCCCCTGCTATGGCTATTCTGTACCTTATTTTTTCCTAATTTATTTATTAATGTAATATTTCGGCCTTGACCGATAATAAACAGTCTATGAAAAAATTAGTACTCGCTTTATCACTATGTGTAACGAGCATACTTACGGCACAACAAACACAAAAAACAGAAGCTTTAGACTCTGTAATGATTACCACAAAAATCAATATTCCAAAAAAGAATAGCGGTAAGGTAGTTACCACTATTACAAGAGCACAACTTAAAAATTCCCAAGGGCAATCTGTGGCTCAGGTATTAAATCAAATTGCTGGTTTTGAAATTAACGGAAGCCGCAGTAATGATGGGCAAAACCTAGGCTATTTTGTTCGTGGAGGAAGAAACAGACAGGTGCTTATTGTTGTGGACGGAGTTGCCGTTAATGACCCTTCATCTATTGCCAATGACTATGATTTACGTTTAATTGCTCCGCAAACTATAGAGCGTATAGAGGTAATAAAAGGAGCCTCAAGTGTTTTGTATGGCTCTGGAGCCGCAACGGCGGTAATTAGTATTACTACACTTGCTGCCAGTAAAGATAAAATGCATGCTAGGTTTTCATCTTCTGTTTCTACCAACCGTTCTGCCGAGGATAATAAGGGAGATTTAAAAACACCATTTAGAGTAACGAATCCCGCAGCACATACATCATTATTTGATCTAAGCGGGACTCTATCAAAGATGTCCTACAACGTAAGTTTTACCTCTCGCTACGCTGATGGGTTATCTGCGGTAGAAGCTCCCCAAGATGCCTCGCAGGCATTCCTGTCTGACACCTACAGCCAGTACCAAGCTCGTGCAAGGATAACCTATAAATTCAATAAAAACATTTCTTACAGCCATAACTTTAGTCTTGGTAAAGTAAAGGCAGATTTTGATAGCTTCAACTACACAGACGCAGCAAACCAAAATATTACAAAACAACTTACAACAGGTGGGCAGCTTCTGTGGAAGTATAAAAAAGGAATGTTTGTGGTTAATGACTCTTACACGTGGATAGAGCGCGGGTTTTATTCTAGCTTCCCCTCTAGGTTTGAAACCAAGGCATATGGGCTTGACGCCTATGCAAGTTATAAGGTGTTTAAAGACCTAACTGCTCTTGTTGGTTTGGGTCATAACAGCAGTAGTTTTAGATCCTTTTCTCTTCCTTTTGGAGCCGCGGAGCTAGTTAAAGATTTGGATGATAGTATTGCTAATTTAAATACTTTTGATCCTTACATAAACTTTAACTACATATCTTCTTTTGGATTAAATGTAAACGCGGGAGCCCGTTTAAATATTCACAATCAGTATGGGTCTCATGTAGTATATAATATCACCCCGTCATACGGTTTTGATTTAGGGAAAGGTAGGTTAAAAGCTTTGGGTTCTTATAGCACAGCGTATATTACACCGTCTTTATTTCAAATACATGCTCCAGGGTATGGCAATCTAGACCTACAGCCAGAACAAAACACAACTCTAGAGGGTGGTCTTGAATTTACTCTTGGAAGTGCACTGCGTATTAGCGCTGTGTATTTTGACAGAACAGAAACCAATTTTATAGATTTTGTAACCGTAGACCCAGATAATTTTGTGTATCAATACCAAAACATTGATGCTGTTTTTAATGCCAGTGGGCTAGAGGTAGAGGCTATGGTTACATTTGCTAAGCAATTTTCTTTAAATGCTAATTACACAAACACCCGCCCTGATGAGCGTTTTGCAATGCGTATACCAAAGCACAAGGCAAACGCACTACTGGCATATACCACAGAAAAAGGGTATGTTAGTTTAAATTATCAGTTTGTTGGAGATCGTGAAGATTCCTTTTTTAACAATGATACATTCACCACAGATGTTGTAACCCTAGATAGTTTTAGCACCCTAGATCTTACCCTATCTAGAAAATTAGGCTTAACAGATGATATGCGTGTTTTTTTAAATTTGAGTAATATTTTAAATGAAGATTATCAAGAATTATACAGATACCAAACCCGTGGGCGAAATATTACGGTAGGCTTTACCTTAGGGCTATAGCTTTTAATACTTTTTTATTCAAGCCACTGTCTATTTTGTAGTGGCTTTTTTTGTTTGTATATTTAAAATAATTATTCCCTAGTTACAGCATATTGATACTTTAAATATGCTTACAAAAGTTTTTGGAGGCGCCGTCTTTGGCGTTGAAGCCACCACCATTACCGTAGAGGTACATGTAGATACCGGAATTGGTTACCATTTGGTTGGCCTTCCAGATAATGCCATTAAAGAGAGTAATTTTAGGATTGCTGCCGCCTTGCAAAACAACGGCTATAAAATACCAGGTAAAAAAATAATTCTTAACATGTCTCCTGCAGATTTAAGAAAAGAAGGCTCTGCCTATGACCTCACACTGGCCATGGGGATATTGGCTGCAACTCGTCAAATAAAGTTAAAACACCCACTAGATAGCTACATCATAATGGGGGAGTTGTCTTTAGACGGAAACTTGCAACCAATTAGAGGAGCACTCTCTATAGCCATTAAGGCCAAAGAAGAAGGGTTTAAAGGTTTTATTTTACCTGAGCAAAATGCAAAAGAAGCCGCCATAGTTGAAGGTTTGGAGGTTTATGGTGTCACAAATATTTCTCAAGTGATAGCATATTTTGACTCAGCAACCCCACTTACTAAAACCACCATAGATTTACAGGCCGAGTTTTACAGGCATCTAGAGCGTCCAGAATTTGACTTTGCAGATGTTAAAGGCCAACAATCTATTAAGCGGTGTATGGAGATTGCCGCTGCTGGAGGACATAATATTATATTAATTGGCCCGCCAGGATCTGGAAAAACAATGTTAGCAAAAAGACTACCGTCTATTTTACCTCCCATGACCCTGCAGGAGAGTCTTGAGACAACAAAAATACACAGTGTTGCCGGCAGAACATTACAAAAATCTGGCATCATGACCTCTAGACCCTTTAGGAGCCCGCACCACACCATATCTGATGTGGCTCTTGTGGGCGGAGGCCAATACCCTCAGCCTGGAGAAATTTCTTTGGCGCACAACGGGGTGCTATTTTTGGATGAACTGCCAGAATTTAAAAGAGGCGTTCTGGAGGTGATGCGCCAACCTCTTGAAGACAGAGATGTAACCATATCTAGAGCTCGTTTTACGGTAACCTACCCTGCAAGTTTTATGCTGGTGGCAAGCATGAATCCAAGCCCAAGTGGGTATTTTAATGATCCAGATGCGCCTATGCAATCATCACCCGGGGAAATGCAGCGGTATTTAGGTAAAATTTCTGGCCCCTTATTGGATAGAATAGACATACATATAGAGGTAACACCAGTGCCGTTTGAAAAGTTAAGTGATACGGCTAGGGCAGAGCCAAGCTCGTCAATACGGGCGCGAGTAACAAAGGCAAGAGAAATTCAAAGCGTTCGTTTTATAGAAAACGAGCACATCCATTACAACGCTCAAATGGGTGTAAAACAAATTAGAAATTACTGCGCTTTAGACCCAGAATCTATGACACTGCTCAAGGCAGCGATGGAAAAATTAAATCTATCGGCAAGGGCTTATGATCGTATTTTAAAAGTAGCGCGCACCATTGCAGATTTAAGCAGCTGCAATGCTATAAGTCCAGATCATATTTCTGAGGCAATACAGTACAGAAGCCTAGATAGAGATGGCTGGTTTGGATAAAGCTATTATACCTTTTGTGCAATAACTTCAACCATTAAAGGACAACACAGGGTTGCCCCTGGGGTGTTTTCTAGTTGTGTTAATTCCTCTAGTGCCAGTGTTACTTCTTCTTGGCTTAGGTACCCTGCTGCTACTAATCTTGGAAAATAGCTATGGTAAAATGTCTTTGGCCATTGCCAGGTAAGATCTTCTGGGGTTGCCATTTTTAGCATGGGCCGTATGTGGGTAACTTTCATGCCAAGGTCTTTTAAAAGAGCGGGTAATTCTTTGCCTATGTTAATTTCTCCTCTAGAATCTGTAAAGCTTTGCATGGCTGCTTTTATAGCTTTGTCTAGTTTTGGTTTAAAAGGCTGTGTTTGATGTGTGGTCCAGTCATAGTATTCATGGATAACCATGCGCCCACCGGGTTTTAGCGCTGTGTATACTTTTTGTAAAATTTCCTTTGGGTTATCCAACCAAGCCAAAGCCCAGCGGCAATACATGCCATCAAGACTGTTGGCCTCGAGTATCATGTTATTAAAGTCTGAGACCATACCATGTAACGGGAGTTTGTGGGTGTCGGCAACATGTTGCAAATGGCTTATAAAAGCTTCGGAAAGATCAACACCAATCACCTTACCTTTTGCTCCAACAATATATCCAAGTTCTTGGCTGCAAAATCCAGGGCCGCAGCCTAAATCAAGTAGGGTGTGTCCTTCTGTAAATTTTGCTAGACTCCAACCCTGCTGCGCCTCAGAGGCCCAGATTTGATGTTGTACTCCAAGACGATGAAGTTCTTGGGTGTCTGTCCCTAAAATATAGGCGTTATTTTCCTTCATAGATATGGGTTTTCAATACGTATAAAAATAAGGAAAAATTTCAAACTACAGTTTAATGCAAAAGCGATATGTAAAATGAATAATACACTACCAATCTAGAGGATAAGTTTTTGTTTCCTGCTATTTTACTGCTGTCTCTTATACACATCTCCGAGCCCACGAGACAGGCAGAAATC
>CAJXUG010000144.1:0-4939 GCA_913060785.1 uncultured Flavobacteriaceae bacterium
ATCTACACTATCCTCTTCGTCGGCAGCGTCAGATGTGTATAAGAGACAGCCTTCTACCGTTGTATCTACAAGTACTAGATCTAGATTGTGCTGTTTTACAAACCCAAGAAGTACCATTTTTTGCAAAGAGGCTAGTAACTCATCATAAAAACCATTTATATTCAAGAGGCCAATTGGTTTTTTATGCTGCCCTAACTGCAGTGCTGTTGCAATTTCAAAAAGCTCTTCTAGGGTACCAAAACCACCAGGCAGGGTTATAAAACCATCACTTACTTCTAACATTTTAAGCTTTCGGTCATTCATGTTTTTGGTGGTAATTAACTCAAATAGCTGAGTATGAACCACTTCTTTCTTTTTTAAAAATGCTGGAATAATACCAATTACACGGCCTCCACCATCGATAACTCTTTGAGCAATGGCGCCCATAATCCCAATTTTTGCACCTCCATACACTAAATGGTTATTTCGCTCTAAAAACGCATCTGCCAGTGCAATAGCTGCTTTTGTAATTAAAGGGTCGTTACCATCACTACTTCCACAAAACACACAAATACTTTTCATAATTTTTGACATTTTATCATTCTAGGCACCTCTCTAAAGTCTTTTTTAATTTCAATATTAGCAAAACCAATATCTTTTAACAAGACATCCATCTCCTTAGATAGATATTCATTAATCTCAAAATAAAGCCAGCCTCTTATTTGTAAAGACACCAAAGCTAACTGGGCAATCTTTCTGTAAAACAACAACGGGTCCTCATTGGGTACAAACAATGCAAGGCCGGGCTCATAGTCTAACACATTGGCATTCATTGCTTTTTTTTCTAATTGGCGCACGTAAGGGGGGTTAGATACTATCACATCATACTTTTTTTCCAAGGATGTAGTTCGTAGTATATCTTTTTGACAAAAAGAAACCAGCACTTGATTTTTGACTGCATTTTCTTGAGCTATCTCTAGCGCTTTTTCTGAAACATCTAAACCTGAAACTCTTGCTGTTGGAATATTTTTGGTCAAAGAAATAGCAATACAACCACTACCTGTACCAATATCTAAAATATCCAACACACGATCCTGATCATGAAGGTTTGATAGAACCCAATCCACCAATTCTTCGGTTTCTGGCCTTGGGATAAGGGTGTGCTCATTAACCTTAAAAGTGAGCCCATAAAACTCGGTGGTTCCAAGTATGTATTGAATGGGTTCCTGGGTTTTTAATCTTAATAGAACCTTCTCAAATCTTGCTATATTAGTTTCAGACACTACAGTATCTTGACTCATAGAAACTTCAAAGCGAGAATACTGCAGGAAAAAATCACAAAGTATATAGAAAAAACAATGTACTTCTTCCTTATCATAGACTCCTTGGAGTACCGTAGTGAAATTTATTTTTAGCTGAGATAGTTTCAAGAGATTTACAGTTTTTTAAGCATTTGTACTGGGCAGGAAAAATGCCCTGTATCTCCTAAGGGACCATCCAAATACTGGAAGCCAGATTTTTTATATAACTTTTGCGCGGCAGTCATGTAAGTCATGGTCTCTAGGTAACAGCTCTCAAAAGAGAAAGAGACTGCAGCCTGCAAACAGTGGCGCATCATAATTTTTCCAAGACCTCTGCCCCTTGCGGTTTCTAAAAAATACATTTTTTGAAGCTCACAAATATTCCCATCATAGTTTTCTAGGGCAGCTATCCCAGCGCCCCCTATTATAGTTCCATTTTCTTCTACTACAAAATAAACCCTATGGTCACCTTGATAGGTTTCAAACATACAATCTAAGGCTTTATCTGCATAGGCAGTTCCAACTTTTGGAACTCCAAGGTCTAAAAGGACTTTTCTAATCACCTTTGCAAGGTGCGTATTATCCTCTTTTTTAATAGCTCTAATAATAGGTTCACTCATCTATAAAAATCATTGTATTTTTACAGCGTGAAGATACATCAAAAATACATGAGCCGCTGTATTGAACTAGCCAAAAATGGCTTAGGAACAACCTACCCAAACCCATTGGTGGGCAGTGTTTTGGTATACAACAATCTTATTATTGGAGAAGGATGGCACTACAAGGCAGGCAAGGCTCATGCAGAGGTTCATGCAATTACAAATTCAAAAACAAACACAAATGCTTTAAAAATATTGCAAACAACCGCCATCACATCACACCAACAACTGCTGGAAAAGGCAAGCCTATATGTTAGTCTGGAGCCGTGTAGCCATACCGGAAAAACGCCACCTTGTGCAGATTTAATTATCACTAGCGGTATCAAAAATGTGATTATTGGATGTGTGGATCCTAATCCTAAAGTTGCAGGAAAAGGCATTCTAAAACTTCAAAACGCGGGCTGCAAGATTACCCAAGGTGTCCTTGAGGAGCAATGTAAAACGCTCAATAAACGTTTTTTTACATTTCAGAATAAAAAAAGACCCTTTGTTTTTTTAAAATGGGCACAAACTACAGATGGCTATATTGCTCCAATTACAAAAGACAAAAAGCAACCGGTTTGGATATCAAACATATACTCTAGACAGCAAGTACATCAATTAAGAGCTCAAGAACAAGGCATTGTAATTGGCACTACAACAGCCCTTGTAGATAGCCCGAGTCTTACTACGCGCCAATGGGCAGGGACCTCACCAACACGATTGGTTATAGATAAAAATCTAAAAATACCAAAAACAGCAGCTATTTTTAATGATAAAGCTCCCACCATTATCATTACCCAGGTAAAGCAAGAAAACATACAACAAACTCATATCACATATGAGTATATTACTTTTGAAAAAAACCTGGCCGCACAAATATGCGTTATTGCGCAAAAGCACAACCTGCAAAGCATTATTATTGAAGGAGGCACAAAAACCTTGCAAACATTTATAGATGAAGACATTTGGGATCAGGCCCATGTATACACCGGGAAAATGAGCCTAGAAAACGGGATTAAAGCACCTATTTTTAATGCAAAACTACACATTAGAAAAAGCATCAAAGACACAAGTCTTTGTATTTATAAAAACACTAACCAATGATGTTCTTAGCATTAAGCATTATAGCCTCAACACTCATATTTGTAATATTTAGGCTTTTTGCTAGTTACAATATTAACACCCTACAGGCCATTGTAGTTAATTATTTTGTTGCTTGCAGCTGCGGGGTAATTGGTTACCAAAACAGCATTGAGTTATCTGCAATACCTAAGTACAATTGGTTTTATTACACTCTGGCTTTGGGCGCATTATTTATTATAGTTTTTAACCTGATGGCCATAACCACACAGCGTAGTGGTCTATCTGTAGTATCTGTGGCTACAAAAATGGCACTTGTAATACCTATTGCCTTTGGGCTATGGTACTACAAAGAGCCCCTTGGGCCCTTCAAAGCAGCCGGTATTGTTTTAGCGCTTATAGCCGTATATCTTGTAGCTGTAAAAAAAGATAGCGACATCATCTTACAGAAAAGAAATTTGGTGTTCCCGATACTAGTATTTTTGGGGAGCGGCCTTATTGACACTAGTTTAAACTTTTTACAAAATGACTTTATTACAGACAAAAGCCTCATTCCGCTTTTTTCTTCAACCATATTTATGACAGCAGGTGTTATTGGAATTATGGTTTTAGTGGTGCAAAAAATAAAAGGGGTGCTGGTGCTTGAGTTTAAAAATATAATAGCTGGTATCGTTCTTGGAATTCCAAACTACTTCTCTATCTACTTTTTAGTCAAGGCACTAAGGAGCGATTTGTTTGACAGCTCTGGTATCTTTACGATAAACAATGTGGGCATTGTCATTATCTCAACTTTATTGGGTATTGTCTTTTTTAAAGAACAACTTTCTATAAAAAATTGGATAGGCATTACCTTGGCAGTTATCAGCATAGCTCTGGTAAGTTTAGCCACATTATAAATGGAAAACACTCAAGACACATACTATACAATAGCATCAGCCTCTAAGGAAACGCTTCACAAAGATCGTGGAAGCAAATTTTATGGTTATGCATTTCCAGTAAGCACAGAGCAAGATATTAAAGTGTGTATAGAAAATTTAAAAAAGCATCATCACACCGCACGCCATTTTTGTTATGCTTGGCAACTGGGAGAAAGCTATCAAAAATACAGAGCCAATGATGATGGAGAGCCAAACAACAGTGCAGGAATGCCTATATATGGGCAACTCCAGGCCTTTAAATTAACCAACACCCTTGTGGTGAGTGTACGTTATTTTGGAGGCACTAAACTAGGTGTTGGCGGACTTATCCAAGCCTATAAAACTTCTGCCAAACTAACGCTAGAAATTGCAACTATTCAAGAAAAAACAATTGATATATTGTTTGTGCTTTTTTTTGAATATTCAGAAATGAGCTCAGTGATGAGAAACATAAAGGATGAAAAAATAAAGCTTATTGATCAAAAACTAGAACACAATTGTAAGCTCACAATTTCTGTAAGAAAAAAAGAAGCGGACAGAATTTTCACTTTATTTGAAAACACCCATAAAGTAGCTATAAAAAAGCTGTAATTGTCCGGATTTTTATTTTGCTTGTGAAACCAACTTCTCTAACAAATAATTGGGCGCTCTTTGCAACTTATTAGTAACGCTGTTTACAAAAACCAAAGAGGTTTCACCGGTTATTAAAAGTTGACCCTCTTGATTGTGTATTTCATAGGAAAACTCGATTTGGTATGTAGGAATTTTCTTTAAAGTAGTGGTGACGATCAAAACATCGTCATACTTAGCAGGAGCCCTATATTTAACATGTAACTCAATTACAGGCAAATGAACACCATTATCCTCCATCCATTTGTAAGAAAAGCCTATATCTCTTAGCCACTCTGTTCTTCCTTGTTCAAAATAGGTTGCGTAATTTCCGTAATAAACGATTCCCATCTTGTCTGTCTCTCCATATCTAACGCGCAAAGTTGTGGTTGTTTTTTTCAAAAAATATAAT
>CAJXUG010000145.1:0-4893 GCA_913060785.1 uncultured Flavobacteriaceae bacterium
CACTATCCTCTTCGTCGGCAGCGTCAGATGTGTATAAGAGACAGGGTTCAAAGAGTAACCAAAATAAAATTAGATTTTTATCTTTACATCTCAAAATCACCTCATTTGCAATGGCTGGAGTTTCCATTATAAGGGCCAACATTAAACCCGTTCCTCGAATTTCTTTTATAGCATCATGTACAAGTAAACTACGTAGTAAAATTTCTTTTTCTAGTGCTTGTTGCATTAAAGAACTTTGGGATATCTCCTTAAGTGTCGCCAGCGCCGCCGCGGCAATAACAGCATTGCCTCCAAAGGTTGTTATGTGGCCTAACTTTGGTTTTTCTTGCAGTAGGTCCATTAGGGATTTTGATGCCGTAAAAGCTCCAATGGGTAACCCGCCGCCCATACCTTTTCCCATTACTAGTATATCTGGCACGACATTGTAATTCATAAAACCAAAGAGTTTTCCGGTACGGCCAAATCCAGGTTGTATTTCATCTAAAATTAAAAGTGCACCCACTTGTTGACACCTTTGTTTTACTTTTGCCAAATAGTCATTAGTTGGTTCTATAAAACCAGCGCCACCTTGAATAGTTTCAAGTATAACAGCTGCAGTATTATTTGTGATTTGCTCCAAGCAAGTTTCGCAGTTAAATAAAATAGGGCTACACTCGGGCAACAATGGTTTAAAGGCTTCTTTTCTTTGCTCATAGCCCATCACACTTAGTGCGCCCATTGTATTTCCGTGATAGGCAAGATTTGCGTATAAAATTTCTGCTCTACCAGTTGCTCGGCGGGCTAGTTTTAAAGCGCCTTCGATGGCTTCTGTACCACTATTTACTAAATAAGTAGTCTCTAGGGGTGAGGGCAAATGCTTTGCTAGTAATTTGGTAAGTGAAACCGCTGGCCTTTGGATATACTCTCCATACACCATTACATGCATGTATTTTTGAGCTTGCGCTGTAATAGCCTTTACAACACTAGGGTGGCTATGCCCAAGACTACAGGCAGAAACACCTGCAACAAAATCCAGATGTGCATTTCCTTTGGTGTCATAAATATAACTGCCTTTGGCATGAGATATTTCCATCGCCAATGGATGCTGGGTGGTTTGAGTTTGGTGTTTGTAAAAATCTTTTTTCAATGGGCTATTACTAGATTATAAAAATAGAGACTAACAATTGTATTGCAGGTATGTTTACCCGCAAAATAAATTAATGTTGCTCGGGTTTTAGCTTGTCTTTTTGATCTAAGGTGTCATTTTCTTCCGAGGGGTTTTCCTGCATGGGGTTATCCTGAGGTCTATTTTTAAAAACATCAGCATTCAGTTTTGATGCCTCTGGAAGATTTAATTGTTCTTGACTTTTTTCGTCAAAAAAGGCTTCTTGAAATATGGGTAGTGGTATGCCTTTTATTTTTGGCAGTAGGGGTACTTCTTTTCCATCAAATAATGCGTCTTTATTTTGTAATCGTTCTTCAGCTCGCCAAACAAAACCTGACAATATTCTTGCCTCGGGAGGTATTTTTGAGAGTGGATATATTTTTCCAGTTCCCTTTTTAATAAAACGTATTCCTTCAATGGCTTGATTTTCCATATACATCTGTATGGAGCTTGATACAGTGTTGTTTATACCAATGAGCTCGTCATTATCGTTACGCGCAAAATAAATTACTTGTGCATTTTGGTCAATGTTTATAGTGTCTAGCTCATTGTTGGTAAATAGGCCAATAAGGCGTTTTCCTTTTACTTGATTATACCCCAAAGAATCTTTTTGAATCAAAAATGCATTGTTAAACACCTTTAAAGTGTCAAGTTGCTGGGTTCTGGTATTATTAATTAAATGAATGGTATCACCAGTCATCTGGTTTTCGCCAGTCCACAGAACAGGACGATGTATAAGTTTTGTAATTCCTTTTTTCTGGTTTACAAATATAGAATCACACTTGCCGCTGGTTGGGGCTTGCTGTGGGTTGCTTGATTCTTTAAAAAAGCGTGCTTTGTAATACCCTTTAAGAATTCTATTGTCTGGTTTTCCTGTAATTTGTAATGTATCTGCATGTATGTATACGGAATCACGTTCTTGAAGGGTTATAGCCAGGGCTCGTTTGGTAATAAAAACAGAATCTTTTTGTCTGAAAACCTCTGCATAATGCCCACGTATAATACTTTGATTACTGGTATCTATTACTTTAATATTGTTGGTAGCAGAAGCAAAACTCCTATTTCTATCAAAGTAAATACTATCTCCATAAAGTGTTCTGCTTTGGTAGTCTACTCTAGAGTTTTTTACAAAATAACCGGTATCTTCTCTAGTGTCATAAAAACCACGCTCACAATACACAGTACTAGAGTCACTTACTATGGTAGATGGGCCATAGAGGTAACTTGCGCCTGTTTGTGAATAAAAATTAAGTTGCTGAGAGTTTATGGTGTATTTTGGGTTTACAATCTTTACATTACTGGTAAATTGGTAGTTTTTCTGTTCTGCATAATACCTTCCAATTCTACTGGTTAAGGTGCTGGCTGTATCTATTACAGTACCGCCACTTCTGTAGTAGGCCTCTTGTTTTATTCTATCAAAGTAAAGGGTGTCAGTTTTTAATGTTGTTTCTGGCTCTTTAAAGACAACATCACCACTGGCAAATGCAAATTGAGTATTGCCGTTATACTCTGCATAATTACTAATCATGGAAATGGTATCTCCTTGCTTAATTTTAACCTCACCATAGGCTTTTACAAAGTTGTCTTTTAAATACACATAGGCTTGATTACACCACATTTTAATACCTTGGTGAACAATATACACTTGTCCTTCAGTGTCTTTGGTGTATATAAAAGCATCAGGTAATTCTGGCTTTCGCTCTAAATATCCAGACTGAATATCAACCTTGGTTTTATCTGTTTCTTGATTGGGTTGTGCTAGGGTAACTCCTGTAAAAAGGAGCAGTAGCAATAAACTTATATATGGTGTTTTTTTTTGCAATATATTTTTATACTGTTTTAGTATATTACTCCCAATTCAAATCAAAATATACTACAAAACAATTTCTTTTTTAACGGTGTATTGTTTGAGTTCTATCTGGACCTACCGAAACTATATTAATTGGTATTTCTAATTCTTTTTCTAGAAAATCAATGTATTGGTTTAGTTCTTTAGGGAACTCAGAAGCCGCTCTCATTTTTGTTAAATCCTCTTTCCAGCAAGGAAAACTTGTATAGATTGGCGTTACATTTTCTGGTTCTATGTTGTAGGGTAGGTGAGTGATGGTTTCTCCTTTATATTTGTATGCCGTACATACCTTTAGGGTACTAAATCCAGAGAGTACATCTCCCTTCATCATGTTTAATTGAGTGACTCCATTTACCTCACAAGTGTATTTTAAAGCTACTAAATCCAACCATCCACAACGTCTTGGCCTTCCAGTTACCGCTCCAAATTCACGTCCTATTTTTGCCATTTCAACACCTACTTTATCAAAAAGTTCGGTAGGGAATGGACCAGAGCCAACACGAGTGGTGTAAGCTTTAAAGATTCCGTATACTTCTTTTACTTTATTTGGGGCAATTCCTAAACCTGTGCAAGCGCCTGCTGCTGTTGTATTTGAAGATGTTACAAATGGGTATGTTCCAAAATCAATATCAAGTAAAGATCCTTGAGCGCCTTCTGCCAATATTGTTTTCCCAGCTTTTATTGCCTCATGAAAATACTGCTCACTGTCAATAAATGTTAATTCTTTAAGGCGGTCTATAGCCTCATAAAATTCAGCTTCCATTTCATCTAGATCATACTGTATCTGTACATCATAAAACGAAATCATTGACTCATGTTTGTTGGCCAGTTGGCGGTATTTTGTTTTCCAGTCTTTCATTTCTAGATCACCAATACGAATCCCGTTTCTACCGGTTTTATCCATATAGGTAGGTCCTATACCTTTTAATGTTGAGCCAATCTTTGCTTTACCTTTGCTGGCCTCACTTGCTGCATCTAAGAGCCTGTGAGTAGGCAAAATAAGATGTGCTTTTCTTGATATTATTAACTTGGCTTTGTAGTCTATATCGAATTGATCTAAACCTTCCAATTCTTTTACAAAAACAACTGGGTCTATCACAACACCATTGCCAATGACATTCATGGCTGTTTTGTGAAAAATTCCTGATGGAATAGTCCTTAAAACGTGTTTAATACCATCAAACTCTAGGGTGTGTCCTGCATTAGGACCTCCTTGAAAGCGAGCAATGATATCATAATCTGCTGTTAGTACATCGACGATTTTTCCTTTTCCTTCGTCTCCCCATTGTAATCCAAGTAGTAAGTCTACTGCCATAATTGTAATGTATTTCCCTATTGCTTTGGGTTGGTTGTGTTTTTTGTTCCGTAAAAATATAGCGAGTGTTTAGAGATAGTAATATCAAAAACATCTTCTATAGTTTTTTTAATATTCTGTATTCTTGGATCACAGAATTCTATGACTTCTCCATTGTCTAGAATAACATGATCGTGTTGTTTATCAAAATATGATTTTTCGTAATGTGCTTGATTCTGGCCAAATTGATGCTTACGCACCAACATGCATTCTAGCAATAATTCTATAGTGTTGTATAGGGTTGCTCTACTTACACGATAGTTCTTGTTTTTCATTATAATATATAAAGACTCAATATCAAAATGTTCTTCCTGATCGTATATTTCTTGGAGTATAGCGAAGCGTTCAGGTGTTTTACGGTGCCCTTTTGTCTCTAAATATGCAGTGAACACATTTTTTACAATATCTTGATTGTTTGCTTCAGTTTTTGAACTCATAGTATGGCAATGAATCGCTTAGCTATATTAATGCAATTTAGATACCCTTTGGGCTACCATATAATCTGTCTCTTATACACATCTGACGCTGCCGACGAAGAGGATAGTG
>CAJXUG010000146.1:0-4869 GCA_913060785.1 uncultured Flavobacteriaceae bacterium
TCTACACTATCCTCTTCGTCGGCAGCGTCAGATGTGTATAAGAGACAGCCTTTGGAATTAGCGCCACTGTATTTGTGTCACCAAATAAACGCTTTGATAACCGGGCACTGTCTTTAAATACAAACAGACAGCGGCAACTAGATTCTACCTTTACCACTGCAAGCGGCTCCACTAGAAACACCTCTAATATTGCCCTTAACGCAAGCCACACCTTTAGCCTAGCCGATAGCGAAACCCAACTAGTGACCCAGGCCAATTATGTTACCTACAGTGCAGATAGAGCACAAGACGTTGAGACGAATTACTTTTCGCCAAGCGGGCAACAGCTAAGAAATAATAATTTTAATACCACCGGGAATCAAGACAGCACCATTATCACGGGCCAAATAGACCTAAGCATTCCTCTTACCTCGGGGGCACTTGATTGGGGATTAAAGATAAGCGACATAAATACCACCAGCGCCCAGGATTTTATTGATCAAACGGAGCAAGGAGCTGTTTTAAACCCGAGCCTTTCTGACGACTTTCAATACCAAGAAAATATTTTTGCAGCCTACTTTAATATAGCCAGAGATTGGGAGCAATGGAGCCTAGACCTTGGATTGCGCGCAGAACAAACAGAAGTTAGGGCCACTTCAAAAAATTTAGGAGAAGTTAACAATCAGTATTATTTTGAATTGTTTCCAAAAATGTCTCTACTTTACTCGGCCAATGAAAACAATAGCTTTGGACTTACTTATTCTAGATCTATAGCCAGACCAAACTATGAGAGTCTCAACCCCTTTAGGTACTTTATTAATGAAAATAATTACACAGACGGAAACCCCAACTTGGTGCCCGAAATAGACTCAAAATACACCTTTAGCTACACCCACAATAACACGTGGTTTTTGGAGGCGTATTACTGGCATATCAAAAACCCATTAGAGGAACTTAGGTTTCAAAACAATACCACCAGAGCCTTACAAAGCTTGGAGACAAACCTTATTAAGGGCTACCAATACAGCCTGGATGTAACCTATGCAAAATCAGTAACATCTTGGTGGTATCTCCAGGTGGTTACTTCTGGGTTTTTTATAGAGAATGAGTTTTTAGCCCAGCAGAGCACACAACAAACAGCCCTTGCAAACACCTATGGTTTTTATGGACAAATCTATAGCGGTTTGGTTTTAAGCGAGCAGGCAAATATCACTAGTGATGTTACGGCGCTATATATCTCAAATCTTATTTTTGGGTCTTACACTTATAAAAATCAGTTTAATCTCTCGGCCTCTGTGCGGAAAAAGATTTGGGACAAAAAAGCAAGCATTACCATTGGAGTAGATGATATTTTTAACACCAATAATATTCCTGTTGTCTCGCGGTATGCAAACCAAGACAATGGTTATTTTGCCAGGACAGAGTCTAGACTCTTTAGGGTTGGTTTTACCTACAACTTCGGAAACTCAAAACTTCGAGATAACAACCGCGAGATCACTACAAAAGAGAGCGACAGGCTCAATTAAAAGCAATGGCCTCTTTTTTGAAACTTTCAGAATATAATTTTACTATTTTTGCAACAAGAGTAACAATAAAAAACACGCTCAATAGTATGGGCAAAATACATGGCTAAAATTGGAGATATAGATGTTGGAGAATTTCCGCTACTGCTTGCGCCAATGGAAGACGTAAGCGACCCTCCATTTAGAGCACTTTGCAAAGAGCAGGGGGCAGACGTTGTGTACACAGAGTTTATCTCAAGCGAAGGGCTTATTCGTGACGCCGCTAAAAGTGTCATGAAGCTTGATATCTATGAAAAAGAGCGCCCCGTAGGAATTCAAATTTTTGGAGCTGTTTTGGAGTCTATGCTAAAGAGCATAGAAATTGTGGAGGCTAGTGGCCCAGATATTATAGATATTAATTTTGGATGTCCTGTTAAAAAAGTAGTAAGTAAAGGCGCCGGCGCCGGCATTTTAAAGGACATAGACCTTATGGTTTCTCTTACCGAGGCTATGGTAAAACACACCAAGTTACCCGTAACGGTGAAAACGCGTTTGGGCTGGGACGAGGACTCTATTAAAATTGTTGAGGTAGCAGAACGCTTGCAAGATGTTGGGTGTAAGGCCATTTCTATACACGGCAGAACACGCGCACAGATGTATAAAGGAGAGGCCAATTGGCACCCCATTGCTGCCGTTAAAAACAACCAACGGATGCACATTCCTGTTTTTGGAAATGGAGATGTTGACACTCCGGAGAAGGCTATGCTCATGCGAGATGAATTTGGCCTTGACGGGGCCATGATTGGCCGCGCTAGTATAGGAAACCCATGGTTTTTTAACCAGGTAAAACATTTTTTTGAAACAGGCTCTCACGCAGCCCCCCCAACAATGCAACAGCGCGTAGAGGCGGCAAGACGCCACCTGGAAATGGCCATAGACTGGAAGGGTGAAGTTCTAGGTGTGTTTGAAACCAGAAGACATTACACCAATTATTTTAAAGGAATACCACACTTTAAGGAATACCGCATGAAAATGGTAACCAGTGATCACAGTAAAGATGTTTTTAAGGCTTTTGATGAGGTCTTAGAAACCTTTGGAGATTTCCAGTTTGTATAACCTTACCCTAGCAGTTGTTCTCTCACTCTACTGGCCGCAATTTTTGCAGCCAATAGCCCTAGGGTAGAAATAGTAAAAAACACAATAACCACATTTAATCCAAGTAGTTTTACAGGATACGCCAAATTAGGGGTTATGTACAAAAACTCAAAGGTTGCCTGTAGCCACACCACAATCACCCCAAGGATAATGCCTAGGGTTCCTCCTAGTAGGGTCATTAGGGCTCCTTGTGTAAAGAAAATACTTCTTATTTCTTTAATAGTTGCGCCCATATTATAAAGGGTTTTAATATTTTTTCTTTTATCAAGAATCATCATAATAATGGCGCCAATCACATTAAATAGTGCAATAATCATTATAAGTGTGCAAATAAGATATACCGCTATGTTTTCTGTGTTTAGCATCTTATAAAGCGCATCATTTTGTTGGATGCGGGTTTTTATAATAACATCTTGTTTAAATAGGGCTGTTATTTTTTCTTTTGCACTGGTTACGGACGCATTTGCAGCAAGCTTGATTTCTAAGGCAGAAATTTTGGTGCTATCCATAGATAAAAGACTTCTTGCAAAACCCAAATCACTAAATACGTATTTGGAGTTGAGCTCCTGGTTTACAAAATAAATGCCCGAGACCACTGCTTTTTGTTTGGTAAAATCTTTTGAGGGGTTTAATGGATCTATTTGCCCCATTCCTGGTTTGGGCACAAAAACCTCTAGAAGGCCACTGTAATCTCTAGCGCCAAGACCAAGCTTGTGTGAGGTATCATAGCCAATAACCACCTCGCTTCTATTTGGGGTTAACCACTCTGAGGAGAGAAGGATGCTGTCTGTGGGGTTTACAAGATCGTACTTGGCGTCTACCCCTTTAATGAAAGCCATGTCGTTTTTGCCCTTAAATTGTATAAAGACTCTCTCTTCTATGACTTGAGAGCCTGCAGCTACCTCTGGCATGGCGGCAAGGGCTTTTTTTTGGGCCTCTGTAAAGGTTATGGTTTTTCCTGTGGCGGGATATACTTTTAAATCGCTATCAAATATATTAGTATACTCAAGGCTGTACTCTTTAAGACCAGAGAAGCCAGATAGCACGATAAAGAGCACTAAAGACCCCACCACAACTCCGGTGGCGGCAATGGCGGTAATAATATTAATGGCGTTGCTGCTGCTTGAGCAAAAGAGATACCGCTTTGCGATGTACAGCGAGATTTTCAATAGATTATGATTTTCTTCTTTTTGGAAGTAAGTCTGGGTCTTGTATTGGGTTTTTTTCTCCCTTTACGGCATCTTCAATCTTTTCGATGTAATCTAGGGAGTCATCATTGTAAAAGGTAAGCTCTGGCATTCTGCGAAGTTGGTGTTTTGTTAGCTGCGCAATTTCGTGCTTAATTTTCGGCTTAATACCGTTTAGCTCCTGGGTGATTTGTGAAGCGTTTGTGGATGGAAAAACACTTACATACACCTTTGCAATAGATAAATCTGTGGTTACGCTCACTTTGCTAACCGAGATTAAAATTCCTGATTGACCTGCCTCCCTGAGCTTGTTTTGCAATACATTGGCAAGGTCTTGTTGTAGCACTCCTGCAATTTTTTTCTGTCTGTTACTTTCTATCATATGGCAAAAGTACTATAATTAATGGTACGAGGCCTATTTTGGTTGCTGGGTAATTGTTATTTTTGATACGTTTGTGAAACACTAGCGAGGCATCTCTGTTTTTTAACCCCATATTGGTTGTTACTGCGCGCTAGGCAAAAAACTATAATTATGCGCAAAATAGAACACATTGGGATTGCTGTAAAAGACATGCAGGCAGCCACTCAAATTTACAACGCCCTACTTGGGTACACCCACTATAAAACCGAAGAAGTGCCAGGGGAAGGAGTAAACACTTCATTTTTTACCTGCGGAGACAGTAAGATAGAACTTTTGGAGGCCACCAATCAAGACAGTGCAATTGCAAAATTTATTGCAAAGAAAGGGGAGGGGGTACACCATATTGCTTTTGCCGTTGATGATATAAATGCCGAAGTGCAGCGGCTTGAAAAAGAAGGGTTTGTGGTCTTAAACCGAGAGCCTAAAATTGGGGCAGATAATAAATGGGTTGTGTTTTTGCATCCTAAATCCAGCAACGGTGTCTTGGTAGAATTGTGCCAAGAGCGTAATTAAGTTAAAAAAAGTTTGTGTAGCTATTAAAACACATTATTTTTGCAGCCATAATGCCGGTCCTATAGCTCAGTTGGTTAGAGCACCTGACTCATAATCAGGTGGTCCATGGTTC
>CAJXUG010000147.1:0-4853 GCA_913060785.1 uncultured Flavobacteriaceae bacterium
TATAAGAGACAGGCCTTTGCTCTTCAAAAGTTTGTTCAAAAGGTCCAAGATTTAGGGTAACTTCATCAAAGGCAGCTTGTCCAAAATCTGGTATCAGCGTAGCATCTAACGTAAAGCTATCACTAAGACCATATTTTAAATCCATTCCAGCGCTAAAACTTGTTGTAGTTTCACCCTCAAGGGCAGAAACAGCTCCTTGGGTGAACGGAAAAAAAGTAAGGCGAGTAGGAGGGTTTATTTTTTCAATACCTAGCAGTGGAGCATTGTATTGCGTAGCTTTTCCTTTTGTATTGTCAATAGCAGCAAAACTATGGGTCTCATTACTATTGATAATACGTCTGTAAAAATTGATACTCCAATTCTGAATCTCAAACTCAGGAAAACGAAGAGCATTGTAGGGTATTTTAAACTCTGCATACCATCCTTTGCTATCCCTTGATATTTTAGACTCAAACACAACATTATATCCTAAGTCTTCATCGTTGATTGATATTTTTGAATCAAAAATAGTTCCAGCACTTGTAACACCAAAACGTGTCTCGTTAATACCATCATTGTAGGTGTTTAATGCAACTGCTATAAAATCTGCCTGTGCTCTTACATCATCACGCTGTGAGAATTGACTAGCAATACTACCTGGGTTTGGATCTTCCATGTATGCTGCTATATAGACAGCAGTATCATCATAGGCTAGCTGAACTTTGGTTTGATAGCCTAAAGGGATATCACCCTGCGTTCCAGGCTCTAGCATGTTAAAGTCTCCATAGTAGGGGAGGTTATTCCAAACAGTATCATCTAAAACCCCGTCTATCTTTGGAGACTCTGAAATTCTAGTTGCAGTGAGTGTTTTTTCTTGTTGAGAAAATAGAAGTGTTGTGTGTAATAACACACTAAAGAAAAAAACAATATTTCTCATAAAAAATACTCCTTTGCATAGTTAATTAATGCAATACAGATGTGCAAATTTACCGCTATGCTAAAGGTCCTTTTACTAATAAAAAGTTAAAAAGATTTTCAATTACACATACAGTGTTAAATTAATGTAGCTTTGTTTAAACTATGGATACAATAATTAAACAAGCTATTTTTGCTAACGGATGTTTTTGGTGTACAGAAGCAGTTTTCCAGCGCCTAGAAGGTGTTGTTAATGTTGTTTCAGGATATACTGGAGGACACATAAAAAACCCAGCATACAGAGAAGTTTGTAATGGTACAACTGGGCATGCAGAGGCTATACGCATAGATTTTGACCCCAAGGTTGTTTCCTATCAAACGCTATTAGAGGTGTTTTTTGCAACCCATGATCCAACCACATTAAACCGCCAGGGAAATGATGTAGGCACCCAGTACAGAAGTGCTATTTTTTATGCAGATGAAACCCAAAAAAATGAGGCCAAAGATTTTATAGATACTCTTACTAAAGCGGTTGTTTTTAAAGAGCCTATTGTTACCCAGCTTCAGCCTTTAGATATTTTTTATCTGGCAGAAGCATCTCATCATAATTATTATAACCAAAACAAAGAGCAGGCATATTGTAATTTTACCATTACACCTAAAATTGAAAAAATACAGCAATTTTTTGCAGAAAAACTTAAACAAAATTAAATGAGTAACTACAAATTCTTTGAAGAGCATAACCATCAAGCAACACAAAGTATAAAAAAAAGCTATTCAGATATTATATCTGAATTGGGAGAGGATGTCACTCGTGAGGGTATTGTTAAAACTCCCGAGAGAGCTTCAAAAGCTATGCAGTTTTTAACCCAGGGCTATGATCAAGACCCGGCTGCAATTTTAAAAGGAGCCATGTTTGAAGAAGATTATCATGATATGGTAATAATAAAAAGCATAGAGTTGTATTCTTTGTGTGAGCATCACATGCTACCATTTTACGGAAAAGCGCACATCGCATATATTCCTGATGGTCGTATCGTTGGATTAAGTAAAATACCAAGAGTTGTAGATGTATTTGCTAGAAGACTGCAAGTACAGGAAAGACTTACTCATGATATTTTAGAGTGTATAAACGATACATTAAAGCCCAAAGGAGTTGCCGTTGTAATAGAGGCAAGCCATATGTGTATGATGATGCGTGGTGTTCAAAAACAAAATAGTGTAACCACCACATCAGGTTTTAGAGGACAATTTGAGAAAATTGAAACTAGAAATGAATTTTTAAAACTCATAAGCTCAGATTTATCCTAATAAACAACATCACAGTGTGATCGTTAGACTTTTATGGTGCAACATTATAAACAGTATAAAAAAGCCCTTACAATACTTGTAAGGGCTTTTTTTATACGCTTTAGGCAAAGGTTAATCTTTCAATATAAAACCAAGTTTCATACTACGAAGCATCTTTTTTTCAAAGCTCCAGAAAAATTCGAATTCACCAAATAGCCAACCGAAAAACACCAGAAGAACTTGATACACAGGAAATATAATGAGTATTCTGATGGGCCAATAAAAATACCAACCTAATGATTTGGTAATGCCTAAGAGATCTGTTATAGGTCCTGCAAACTTGGCAGCAGAGCTGCCAGTTATTGCAAAGACTATAAAAACTACTGTTAATTTCCAGTTAGAATCTATATTCCAACGTTCTTTTAGTTTTTTCAATTGAGTATGCCTTTTAATTATTGCTTAATAAATCTTAAGGTAGACTCGATATTGGTAGTTGTATTTTTAACTACAATAAAATAAATTCCTGTAGTATATTCGGAAACCGAAATTACTTCTTTGTTTTGTGATACAATACCTTGTTGTAATAGTTGTCCAAAGGTATTATATAAGCTATAAGAAGAATTATCGTTTGTGTTTCCAATACTAAGTGTTATCTCGTTATTGGCAGGGTTAGGATATAAAGAAATGTTTGCTACTGCTGGGTCATTTATTGATAATTGTTCAGCAGTTTTCATTTGTGTTGTTTCACTTTCTTCAAACTCAGCCCCTTCAAAAATAACTTCTCCATCGCTGGTAGATAAACTATACTCACCATCTCCGTATTGACAACAGATACCATCACCATAAGAATCAAATAATGTAAACTCATAACAAGTGTTTAAATTAACATTAAAAGTTTCAACAAATGTTGTATTATCATCAGTTTCATCGTAGCTGCCAGAGTCTATTAAAGCACCACCAATTTCTCTGAATTCCCAAGAAGTTTCTTCCGCATAATCATCTGTAATTAATTCTAAAATTACCTGCGATGTAGCATATTCATTTTCACTACCACCCACAGTAAAAGAAGAGGCCACGTCATTATTTGATGCGTTTTGGTCATCACCTCCATTAACAGATACAAGTACTACATTAAATACATAAGAACCTTCTCCCAAATCAATAGGGTCTAATACAAATACTTGCGTCTCATTCTGAGATAATGAACCACTAAAGTTAATTGTTTCTAGGGCACCACTATTTATTTGCCAAGTAATTTCTGCTGATGTAATAACATTTAAACCAAAGTTGGTCAAATTTATTGAGGGCGTTATGGTTGTTTCTCCGCAACTTACCTCTGGGAGGTCTACAGAAACAGCTGCATCTAGATCTAATATTTCTAATGCTGGAAAACTATTTATTACTACTGGATTTGTACCTTGTGGATCAAGCCAATCTTCTAATCTTGTAGATGCAGATGATCCTGTATCCCAAGCCACACCCAAACGTCCATAATAATCAAATGCATTGTTATCATTGGTTCCTGAACAAGCCGCAGCTCCTCCGTATAATTGTCCAATAATTCTTCCTTGATCATCAAATAGAGGTGAACCAGATGAACCAGGCTCTGTAACTCCGAGTTCCCAACCTTGACTACCACCACCAAGAATTTCCCACGTTTGAGCACCAGCATTGGGTTGTTTTGAAGGGCTATCATCATCTCTGCAAATTTTCATAATGTCTCCAGAGGGGTGGTGAATACCTACTGTAAATGGAGGAACGATATCTGATCTATCCCAACCAGCGAAAACACGATTCCACTCTGTAGGGATATCATTGTTAATTTCAACCAAACAAAAATCTGCATTGGTACTTCTTGCTCTTAATGTAGCTCCACTTATGGTCTGGTTTGTTGGGCCATTTGTGCTATTAGTATTAGCTGCACAAACAGGGTTAGGACTAATCCATCCAAATCTAAAAGACCATGCGCTAGGATTAGAGTAGCAGTGGTTTGCAGTTAAAAAGAAAGGTGTACCATCATTGTTTGTGTTGTTTATGAGTGCTCCTGTGCAAAAACCTTGTCCTCCAGACAATAATATACCTACAGACCTTTTGTTGTGATTTTTGTTGTCTTCCCAGTCACTACCTATAGAACAATCAACATCCAAGTTACAATTACCAGAATCGTTTAATCCTTTTGCAGCTTGAAAAGTGTCTGCATTTCTGTAACCGTGTGTTGCCTTTGCAATGTGTAATTGCCCTTGACCAGCTACATTTGCAGGCTCAAAATATTCTATCCACACTTTTTCTCCTTCAACAATCCAAGTACCTAATATACCACTTTCTTGATTTTGGACGCTTGTGTAGGCACCAAGTAGGTCACTTCGGTCATTATTGTATAGGTATACAGAGCTTCCAGGTGGTATAGAAAATTCATCAAAAATAAAGTTCATAGACAAGGCATCTTTAGATTCAACGGCCAGTCTCCATATTCTGTCTCCATTTTTTAGTGTAGTCCACTGTCCATCTTCAAACCCGAAATCTACGCTGTGCATAAATCCAAATCTCCATGGTTTGTCGAATTTGTAATCGTTTAAAGCATCTTCTGCTCTAACTTGCTCTAAGTCAAAGCTTGGAAGCGCATTGGTTGCAATTTGATCTTGATCACTAAGTAGTTTCCAACTTAAAGG
>CAJXUG010000148.1:0-4841 GCA_913060785.1 uncultured Flavobacteriaceae bacterium
TCTACACTATCCTCTTCGTCGGCAGCGTCAGATGTGTATAAGAGACAGGCTCATATCCACCAAGTTGAGTATAGGCAATTCTCTGGTCTGTTAAGACGGCTCTAAGGGTAGAGAGGCCATTAAGGCGACTAGAAATAAGCGCGACCACCTCACTTGGTGAGTGTGTTTCAAGGTCTTGTAGTATTTCAGACATACTACCAAAACAAGCAAACCCTGCGTTTTTAGTACTAGCTCCACTGGGTAACATTCCTTTTTCAAACAACACAATTTTAGCCTCTGGATGAAGTTCCCGTAATTCTAGAGCGCAGCTAAGACCAACAATTCCGCTGCCAATAATGGCAAAGTCTATGTTGGTAAACCATGACTGTTGTTCCCAGTAGGATAGATTCATAAATAGTATTATATTTAAGCCTGTTTGCTTAAAGCAAATTGCATTTATAAATTTAATTACATTTTGATGAAAACCAACTACAGACTATTACTTGTTTTTATTTTATTCTCTTTTGTGTCATTTTCTCAACAACCTGGAGATGAAATTGAAATTCAAACCATAGAATTTGATGGCTATCCTGTTGGAGAGGGTTGGCTTTCGCCAAGAGAAGGGTTTTTTGATTTTACCTCTTTGGAAGGGCTTGATTTTGAAAAAGTATATATTAAATACAAGCTAAAGTGTGATCCAACTCAAAATCCAAATTGTGGTGAATGGGATTACCTATCATACCTTAAGGTAATTGAACATACAGGCAAAGGGCTTCACCCTAGTTATTATATTGGCGGAAGTGGAGGTTTGACCCCTGATAGTTTTTCTTACATGAACAACACAGCTTGGAGCTATACTCCTAGATATGAGCAAACCATCGTTTTTGATGACCCTTCTGCCCTTTTGGCCTACCAGGTGGGTGATGGAGCACAAGAAATTCAAGATCCTTTTAATGCCTCCTTAGAAGACTCTCAAATGCAGTATTTATTTAGACAGTCTGAGCTTGTGGCCTCTGGATTAACTCCCGGAGATATTACAGGAATGCAATTTAATATTCTTGATACGGGTGGAGAAATGCAGCGCCTTAGAATTGGTCTAAAGGCTACCACACAAAACGAATTACAAGAAAATGAGATAATTACAGATTTTGTAGAGGTCTTTGCTAAAGATTTGGCCTTTAGTGATACAGGCTGGCAGCATATTGATTTTCCTTCTTTTTTTAACTGGGATGGATTGTCAAACATCATCGTAGAGGTTTCCTTTACCGGCAAAGATGGTGCAAGCGCCGTATCTTTAAGTGGCAATACCTACCCTTGGGATTGCGCTTCACAGGCTGCAACCACAGACGCTTATTTTAACTTTAATGGGCCAGATAAAATAGAAGTTCCAACCACCAATCTTGCAGAGATAGAAAATGAAGTTACCGTTTCTTTTTGGCTAAACGGTAATGGGGAGCAGCCGCAAAACGATAGTGTTTTTGACGTCCACGATGAAGATGGAAATAGAGTCTTAAACATACATCTTCCTTGGAGCAACCAAAGAGTGTATTGGGACGCAGGAGACGCAACCGGGTATGACCGTATAGATAAAGAAGTTGATGATATTGATCAATACAAAGATGTTTGGAACCATTGGGCATTCACTAAAAATGCAACTACTGGTGTAATGAATATCTACCTCAACGCAGAACTGTGGCATACGGGAACAGGGCTCAATAGAACGGTAGGTACTATCGCTGATTTTAACCTTGGAAGAGGGCAGTGGAATGCAGATAATTTTTATGATGGCAAACTAGATGATTTCCAAATTTGGGCCACAGAGTTAGACCCTGCTACCATTGCCAATTGGATGCACAAGGATGTTGATGCCACCCACCCTAACTATTCAGCATTAAAGGTAAATTACAAGTTTGATCAAATCACGACAAATTATGAAACTCTTGAAGGAGTTTTAGACGAGCAAACACCGCTTTATGGGGTTCCTCAGTTAAAAAACTATAACGGAGCTCACTTCAAGAACTTTACAACCTCTACAACAAGGCCCAACGTAAAGTTTAATCGCAACACCGCTAGCTATACTATAAATACAGAGCTTGTTATAGACTCCATTGCTAAAGGAAAAGTGATGGTAGAGAAATATGTGCAATTAGAGGTTGGTGAAATCCCTGTTTTGGATGAAACTCTTTATGTAAACCCGACCTATTATAATAATTACCAGTATGATGCTAATTTGGTTGCCACAGACTCTACAGCAGTAGCTCCAGATGCTACCCTTATCCTAGAACAAATTGAGTACAACACCACAACCCCTGGAGAAGAAGAACTTATCCCTTGGGAAATTGGCCGCTATATAACTCCCTACGGAAATGGGCTCTCCCTCGGCGATGATGGCTGGACGTGGATTTTTGATGTTACAGATTTTCAACACCTTTTTCAAGGAGATGATGTGCACATTCAGGCCGGAAATTTTCAAGAACTACTTGATATGAAGGTTGTTTTCAAAGTAGGAACCCCTGCTAGGGAACTCTTGGGTATTCAGAGCTTATATTCTGGTAATTATAGTTTGAATACCTTCGATGATGTGGTCGTTAACACTACTGTGCCCCTCAACCCAGAGGCAGAAATGTTTTCTGTAAAATCAACCTTAACAGGACATGATTTTGGTAGTGGTAATAATTGTGGTGAGTTTTGTAACAATACCCATAAAGTACTTGTAAATGGTGTCGAGCAATATAGTTGGCAAATTATGCAAGAATGTGGAGAAAACCCACTCTACCCTCAAGGGGGAACTTGGATGTATGATAGGGCTGGTTGGTGTCCAGGAGCTCCTGCAACAGTTCAAAACTTGGATGTTACTCCATTTATTAATGTTGGGGTAGACACCACAACAGACATAGATTACGACATAGATCAAGATCCTTACGGAAACTATATAACAGAAATCTTTTTTGTTGAATATGGGGCTCCAAACTTTACCAATGATGCCTCTTTAGAGGAGATTATTGCCCCCAATATTTTTAAATTAAACACTAGATTTAACCCAATCTGTGGCGAGCCGGTTATTAGAATTAAGAACAATGGAGAAAACCCATTAGAGTCTGTAACTATTACCTATGGTGTTCAAGGAGAGGATTCTTATAGCTATACTTGGACAGGAGGTTTAGCCTTTTTAGAGCAGGAGATAATCACGCTACCTGCCATTGAAGTTGGTAATTACTACCAAGGAACTACCTCTTTTGAGGTAAGTCTAAGTGAGGCAAATGGTACTACAGACCAGTACGAGTTTAACAACAATCTCACCTCAGAATTTGAACCAGCTCCAATTCATGAGGAACAAATGGTAATTCAGTTTAAAACCAACAACCGACCCTTTGAAAACAGCTATAAGGTATTTGATACTGCCGGAAACATTATGTTTGAAAGAGATTTTGACGACTC
Source organism: uncultured Flavobacteriaceae bacterium (assembly GCA_913060785.1). Classification (GTDB taxonomy): domain Bacteria; phylum Bacteroidota; class Bacteroidia; order Flavobacteriales; family Flavobacteriaceae; genus Patiriisocius. The sequence goes on from CAJXUG010000148.1 coordinate 3,418, forward strand.
AAACACAACCTATATAGATCTAATCAATCTTCCCCAAGGATGTTATGAGCTTGTAGTTTATGATACGGGCGGCGACGGAATGAACAACTGGCCCTCAAACCATGGAAACGGAATTATTCGTTTAAAAAACTTGAGCGGGTCAACAATTACTTATTTAGAAAGATGGTTTGGAGAGACTATAAAGTATCGTTTTAGAAACGATGCTGCCTTAAGCACACCAGAGCAGACAAATAGTTTGTTCTCTGTACATCCTAACCCTACAGATAACGCATTTACTGTATCACTTATAAACGCAACAGAGGCTTTTTCTATGGAAGTTTTTAATATCACAGGGATGTCAATCTATAAAGAGGAAAACATGGATCCTTCAAATAATACCGTAGATGTATCCAGCTATAGCAGTGGGGTATATTTAATATACTTAAAAACGCAAAGTGGTACTACCCAAGTTAAAAAACTTATTGTTAATTAACAGTAGGCATTTTGAGTCATAAAAAAAGTGCTATCTAAAATTAGATAGCACTTTTTAATTTGATTATGATTGGGTTATTCTTCCTCTTGAGGTTCATTCATTTTCCATGTGTTCATAAATGCCGTGGTATAATTACCAGAGACATAATCTGGATGGTCCATGAGTTGTCTGTGAAATGGAATGGTTGTTTTAATTCCTTCGATAACAAATTCATCTAAGGCGCGCTTCATTTTATTGATTGCCTCCTCGCGTGTTTGAGCCGTTGTAATCAACTTGGCAATCATAGAATCATAATTTGGTGGTATAGAATACCCTGCATACACATGGGTGTCTAGCCTAACTCCATGGCCTCCTGGAGCGTGCAACGTCGTTATTCTTCCTGGAGAAGGTCTAAAGTCATTGTAGGGGTCTTCTGCGTTAATACGGCACTCTATAGAGTGTAATGATGGGAAGTAGTTTTTACCAGAAATAAGCACGCCCGCAGCAACTAATATTTGCTCACGAATTAAATCATGATCAACCACTTGTTCTGTAATAGGGTGCTCTACTTGGATGCGCGTATTCATTTCCATGAAATAGAAATTTCTGTGCTTATCCACTAAAAACTCAACGGTTCCTGCTCCTTCATATTTTATGTATTCAGCAGCTTTTACAGCAGCTTCTCCCATTTTTTTTCTAAGGGCATCTGTCATAAAAGGACTTGGCGTTTCTTCCGTAAGTTTTTGGTGACGGCGCTGTACAGAGCAATCACGTTCACTAAGGTGGCATGCATTTCCTTTACTATCTCCAATAACCTGAATTTCTATATGGCGTGGCTCTTCAATTAGCTTTTCCATATACATGTCATCATTTCCAAAGGCTGCTTTACTTTCTTGTCTGGCAGATTCCCAAGCATCTTGAAGCTCTTCTTCCTTCCAAACGGCGCGCATCCCTTTTCCACCACCACCAGCGC
>CAJXUG010000149.1:0-4836 GCA_913060785.1 uncultured Flavobacteriaceae bacterium
TCGTGGGCTCGGAGATGTGTATAAGAGACAGAATACGTTTTGTACCTATACAAATTTAATCGGATATTCAACATTGACAAGGATTGCCGAGCTAAAACCCTCTTTTTGTTAATAACTTAGGGTGATTGTTAATAAGCGAGTCAATAAAAAGCTGTTTTTTGCCGTCTCACTAGGCATAGGGGTTTACAATCATTTTTGCATCTAGTGTAAATTCATAGCCGTTTAATAAATCTTTGGTCAGCATTTTTCGCTTTCCAGGGAGTTGAATTTCTATAATTTCTAATACTTGATTGTGAAGTTGAACATATAATTTTTTGTGGATCACCCTAAGAGCACCAAGTTCACTTTCTTCTGAAATTTTAGTAACTGCATCTTTTGTAATAAACAATAAAGAATTTTCATGCTCTGGCTCGATGAGCGCTACCTTATATACCTTAACTTTTATTTTTTCGCCATTTTGCTCAAGGTAACTCCAAGCGCATGGGTATGGATTTAATCCTCTTACAAAATGATCTATTGTATCTTCACAAGAGTTCCAATCTATATAGGTGTTCTTTGGTGTTAATTTGGGTGCTTCTTTTAATTCTAATATAGAAAAATCTTCTCCAAGAGGTTGTGGGGTTGTAGAGAGATCTCCTTTTTTAATAATTTCTAGCGTTTCAATTACAAGTTGGCTTCCTACATCCATTAAAATATCATGAAGACTACCAACGGTTTGATCTTCGGCGATAGCAACTTTTTGAGAAAGAATGATTTCTCCAGTGTCAATTTTTTCATCAATAAAAAATGTGGTAACACCTGTTGTTTGTTCTTTGTTTATAATAGCCCAGTGTATAGGCGCAGCACCACGATACATTGGTAATAGTGATGCATGAAGGTTAAAAGTGCCAAGACTTGGTATTTGCCAAACTACTTTGGGTAACATTCTAAAGGCAACTACAATTTGAAGGGTAGGGGCCAGATTTTTTAATTCTTGTAAAAAAGTTGCGTCTTTAAGATTCGTGGGTTGTAATACATTAATATTATGTTGTAAAGCAAATTGTTTTACTTCAGAGCCTTGAAGGGATCGTCCACGACCTTTAGGCCTGTCTGGAGCAGTTACTACGCCAACAACATTATAACTATTACTTACTAAAGCGCTTAAAACACCTACTGCAAATCCAGGAGTACCCATAAACACAATTCTCAATTTTTCAGTCTTCATGCAAACAACATATTTTATTTAATGTAAAGGTAATAAAACACTTACGCATGAGCATTCTTTCCATGGATAATCAATAATAATACACAAAAAGCAATTAAATATTATTTTATTTTCAAGCTAAATTATTTAGTTAGTGTTATTTTTGTAATTAAGGATGAAGACAGAAAATAACTTTTTAAGATTTATTGGAGCCATAGCACTTGTTTTTGTGTTGATGCTTCCTGCGTCTGTTCAGTTCTCTCATCTTTTTGAAGGTCATGAACATGAAATCTGTACGGAACAGACAACGCATTTACATGAAGATCAATCACAATGTGAGTTGTGTGACTTTTTTAGCACTGCTTATGATTATACAATCCCTGTAGCTCCTACTTATACTGCTGTTTTACTACCAAGCAGCAAAAAACACACAACTGCTACTGTATCTTTTTTCTCCAGCAAACGAACCTTAAAACAATTACGAGCACCGCCTAGCATTTTTTCTTAAAATTTAATTTATTTCTAATTTTAATTAAGAAACCATGCGTTTATATGCGTTGTTATTACTGCTATGTTGCAGTATGCAGTCTTATTCACAAGACTGTAATTATATATTACAAGGAACTTTACAAGACTTCCATGACAGTTCTTCACTTGCAGGTGCTACTATTGTAGTAGCCCAAACAGGCAGGGCCGTACAAACTGATGTAGAAGGAAATTTCACCATATCCTCTTTGTGTAAAAGTAGCTACCAGTTGCAAATATCTCATCCATATTGTTCAACAAAGGTATTTACGGTGCAAATTCCAGCAGATACAATAAAGACCTTTACACTTGAGCACCATTTGGAAGCATTAAATGAAATTATTGTTAATGGTAATTCTTCTTCCAGACAAACTAAAACACTCTTTGAAAATACCATAAACCAAGAAACAATATCAGATTTTAGTGGGGCCTCTCTTGGCGATGCTTTAAATAGCATAAGTGGCGTTTCTTCACTAAACACTGGAAACGCTGTTGTTAAACCCATTATTAATGGGCTCCATAGCAGCCGTATTGTACTTATTAATAATGGTGTGCGTATGCAAGATCAAGAATGGGGTGCAGAGCATGCCCCTACTATTGATATCAATACTGCAGGGAGTATAAAGGTTATAAAGGGTGCGGGAGCCTTACAGTATGGAGGAAATGCAATAGGTGGGGTTATCATTACCAAGGCGCCAAAAATTCCTTTATTAGATTCGTTGTACGGTAAAACGACACTTTCTGGATCTAGTAACGGTCGTGGAGGGGTCGTGAGCTCAAGGGTTACTAAAAGCTATGAAAATGGATGGTATACATCGCTTCAAGGAACCTTAAAACGTTTTGGAGATTTTCAGTCACCAAATTATATCCTTAGCAACACTGGAGTTTTTGAACGCACTTTTGCCTACAGGCTTGGCTACAATAGGATAGACTATGGAGTGGATGCGTATTACTCTTATTTTAGAAATGAAATTGGCATTTTAAGAGCATCACACATTGCAGGTGCAGAAGATCAAGTACAAGCAATCTCTAGTGATGTACCATTAATTATCAATGATTTTACCTATGCTATTGGAAATCCTAGACAGGATGTTGCGCATCATCTGGCACGTATCAAAGGTTTTAAAAAAATCAAAGGGCTGGGACGTTTAATGCTACAGTATGATTTCCAACAAAATAACAGACTTGAGTATGATGTAAGAAGGGCACAACAGCAAGACAAAGCTTCTGTGGATTTAAATTTAAAAACCCATACCCTTAAGGTAGATTTAAAATCTGACATTTCAGATAACGTTACAATATCTACTGGTGTTAACACAGATTATCAAACCAATTATGCCAATCCCAATACTGGAGTTAGACGCCTTATTCCAGATTATACAAAGTATGACTTTGGCGCCTATTTTAGCGGTGACTATTCAATAAGCTCTAGATGGCTCTTAGAGGCAGGTTTTAGGTTTGATTATACCTATATGGATGCCTTTAAGTTTTATCGAAAATCATTTTGGGAATCTCGGGGTTATGATACCCAATTTGCTGATTTGGTGGTACAGGAATATGGAAATCAAGTGTTGACCAATCCTGAGTTGCGTTTTAAAAACCCATCTTTTACCTTAGGGTCAACCTATAATTTTGCAGACACCTACACTTTGTTTGTTAACTACTCTATGGCCTCTAGAGCTCCCAATGCCTCAGAGTTATTTAGTGAAGGTTTGCATCATAGCGCCTCAAGAATAGAGTTAGGAGATTTACAATTTGATTCAGAAATAGCACATAAAGTTTCTGTTACACTACAGCAAAAAGGGGAAAGGTTTGATTTTGCAATAATGCCCTACAGCAATAGTATTGATAACTTTATACTCATTGAGCCCACTGGCATACAGCAAACTATTAGAGGGAATTTTCAGGTATGGGAATACAGACAAACCCAGGCACAAATTTTTGGCATAGATGTGGACGCCACTATTTCTGTTTTTGATAACCTAAGTTTTAATCACCAATTTTCTTTGGTAAAAGGGTATGATCTTATAAAAAACCAAGCCCTTATCAATATGCCGGCTAGTAGTACTCAAAATAGCTTAGTATATACACATCCAAAATTTTACAACCTAAAAATTAGGCTTTTAAGCAATTTTGTGTTTGCTCAAAATGAATATCCAAACACAAATTTTGAGGTTGTATTACCCCAATCAATACAAACCGTTGATATAAGTACCCCTCCAGATGCTTATCATTTATTAAATTTCAATACATCTATTGACGTAAGCTCTTCTTTGCATTTAGGAGTATCAGTAAATAATGTGTTTAATACCCCTTACAGAAATTACCTAAACCGTTTGCGGTATTATGCAGATGATCTTGGTAGAAACATTTCAATTCAATTACAATTCAATTATTAAATCAATTACAATGAAACTAGTACAATTATATTCAATTAATCCTTTTAAATTAAAAACAATGAAAACAATGAAAACAAGTGCGTTTTACGCTTTACTTACCCTAGCCGTGCTAGGATGTAGCGATGATGATACACCACCAGAAATTATTAATGAGGATGAACTTATAACAACTGTAATTTTAACGCTAACCCCAGATAGTGGTGACCAAGTAGTTTTAACTACCATAGATCTAGACGGAGATGGTCTAGATGAGCCAGAGACAACAGTAGTAGGAATTTTTTCTGAAAACACAATCTATGATGGCACAGTAGCTTTTTTAGATGAAAGTGGTGAAGAAGTTGAAGATATTACTCAGGAAGTAATTGAAGAGGCAGATGAGCACCAGGTTTTTTACACAGTAGGTGAGGGTTTAAATATCACAACTACCTACCTGGACTCTGATTCTAACGGTAACCCACTGGGTGTAAGTATTACCTTAGAAACTGGTGAGGCTAGCTCTGGAAGTTTAACTGTAACATTGCGTCATGAGCCTGTTAAACCTAATGATGGTCTAGAGAGTGCTGGAGGAGAGACAGATATTTCTACAAGTTTTGAGGTAAGTATCCAATAGACATTTTTTTTTAGCAGCTGTTTACAGTAGGACAAACAACCTATTGTAAGCAGCTTTATCTGTCAAGAAGAAATGATAATCTGTCTCTTATACACATCTGACGCTGCCGACGAAGAGGA
>CAJXUG010000150.1:0-4798 GCA_913060785.1 uncultured Flavobacteriaceae bacterium
ATCTACACTATCCTCTTCGTCGGCAGCGTCAGATGTGTATAAGAGACAGCTCCAAATCTCTTGAATCTCACCATTTTCCTTGGTCTCTATCTTTCTTAAACCACTTAAAAAACAGGCATTACTTGCAAGATCACTTCCTTTTGGATGGTCTATGTGTCTATCATCGGTGGCATTACACAGTACTATTTCTGGCTTGTATTTTCTTAAAAAATGAATCACCTTTAACTGGGACTCTGCATCGTTTTGAAAAAACCCATCTGCTAGGGCTAAATTATGTCTTACTGAAACACCTAAAATTGCAGCAGCGGCAGCACCTTCCTGATCTCTAATTTCTGCGCTACCTCGAGTTCCTAACTCACCTCTTGTAAGATCTAAAATACCAACTTTTTTTCCTTTGGCTATTTCTTTGGCAATGGTACCACCGCAACTCATCTCTACATCATCTGGGTGTGCGCCTATTGCTAATATATCTAGTTTCATAATAAAGAGTATTAATATAATTAGTTACTTTTTTTTGTGAGCGCTTCAAAGGCTTGAGTAAAATCTGCAAGTAAATCTTCCTTTTCTTCGATCCCTACAGAAAAACGAAGCAAACCATCTGCAATTCCTTGATGGGCTCTTTCTTTAGGGCTCAATAAGGCATGGCTTGTATGGGTTGGAGACAAAATTGTAGACTCCACACCTGCTAGGCTCATAGATTGTTTTACTAGTTTCAATTGCTTCATAAATTTGTTAGGATCTAGACTATCAATTAACTCAAAAGACAACATGCCCGAGTATCCTTTCATCTGTTTTTTAGCCAATGCGTGGTCTGGATGGCTTTTTAATCCAGGGTAATATACCTTGGCTACCAATGGATGTTTCTCCAACCATTTGGCCATTTTCTTTGCGTTTTTATTTTGCGCCTTCACGCGTAGTGCCATGGTTTTTAAACTTCTCTCCAAAAGCCAAACGGTATAATCACTTAAACTACCCCCTATGTTTTTTGAAATATTCCAGATAACATCCATGTGTTTGGATGATGCGGCAACAGCTCCTGCACAAATATCACTATGGCCTCCCATGTATTTGGTGGCGCTATGAATCATAATATCAATACCAAAATCTGCAGGAGTTTGATTGATAGCAGATGCAAAAGTATTATCTATCATAGAGACCAAAGAGTGTTGTTTTGCAAGACGTGCAATAATTTCCAGATCTGTAATTTTCATCAGTGGGTTACTGGGCGTTTCTACATAAATCACTTTGGTATTTGTTTTAATGGCTTTTGCAAAATCTTTTTCAGTAAAACCATCTGCAAAAGTAAACTCTATACCAAATTTATGAAATTCTTCAACCACAAAATTATAGGTGCCTCCGTAGAGGGTTTGAGGCAAAACAACATGGTCTCCTTTATGTAAAAAAGCAAGCAAGCAGTGACTAACTGCCGCCATACCACTACTAAATATCATTCCTGCTTCACTTTTCTCTAGCGCTGCTATCTTCTTACCTAAGCCTTCTTGGTTTGGCGTATTAAAATACCTCGGGTATCGTTTTACATCAACACCATCATACTGGTAGGAGCTAGACATAAACAAAGGAGAAATAGCACCTTGAAACTGAGTATCTTTAACCTCACCCACATGGGTGCAAATGGTATTGATACCTAGATTTTTTCTTTTCATAAAACAAAAAAATTAAAGCTCTAAGGTATTAAAACCTTTCAAGGTTTGCTATATTTATAACATGAAATTATTGTTAAAAAACATTGCAATGCTGCTTCAAATTAGACCTCTTAGTACACAAAAAGTAAGTGGCCCTCAGATGAAAGAGCTTCCCAGCCTAGAAAATGCGTGGTTATTGCTAGAGGATGATGTAATTCACAGCTTCGGAAATATGAACGAAATGCCAAATTTTCAAGACATTAAAACCCTTGATTGTTCTGGCAAAACAGTCTTGCCATCTTGGTGTGATAGTCATACACACCTTGTATATGCAGGCAATAGAGAGCAAGAATTTGTAGATAGAATTAATGGGCTCAGTTATCAAGAAATTGCCGCTAGTGGCGGTGGCATTGTCAACTCTGCAAAAAAACTACAGGCTACCACCCAAACAGCATTATTTGCCCAGTCTGAAAAAAGACTACAAGAGGTCATACAACAAGGCACGGGAGCTATAGAGATAAAAAGCGGTTATGGACTCACCACACAGGCAGAGATGAAAATGCTACGCGTGGCAAAACAATTAGGAGAAAAATACAACATCACAGTAAAGACAACTTTTCTAGGGGCACATGCTATACCCCCAGAATTTAAAGGCAACAAAGATGGCTACCTGGATTTAGTTTGTGGAGAAATGATGGAGAAAATCTCCAGTGAAAACCTAGCAGATTATGTAGATGTTTTTTGTGAGAAAGGATATTTCTCTGTTGCAGACACCAATAGAGTATTACAAGCAGGAAAAAAGCACGGCCTGATTGCAAAAACCCATGTAAATCAATTTACAGCAATAGGCGGGGTTGCTGTGAGCGTTAAAAACGATGCCTTAAGTGTAGACCACCTTGAGGTTTTAAACAAACAAGACATTACAGCGCTTCAAGAAAGCCAAACAATGCCTGTGGCCTTGCCTTTGTGCTCTTATTTTTTAAGCATCCCATACACACCGGGTAGAGAAATCATTGATGCAGGATTACCCCTAGCGCTAGCTTCAGACTACAACCCAGGATCATCTCCAAGTGGCAACATGAATTTTGTAGTAGCCACTGCGTGTATAAAAATGAAACTAAGCCCAGAAGAGGCTATCAATGCAGCCACAATAAACGGTGCATATGCTATGGGGCTTAGTGAGTCTCATGGTAGTATTACCAAGGGTAAAAAAGCAAATTTAATTATCACCAAAGAAATTCCAAGCTATGGATTTTTACCCTATGCTTTTGGGAGTAATAATATAGACCAAGTAATTTTAAACGGAACACTGGTATGAGCCTTCAATTTTACACAAGAGAAGACTTAAAAAAACACACCTCTACACGACAAGGTGAAGAAAAATTTGGCCAGGCGGTTGGCCTTGTTAATTCATGGCAAGCCCTTGAAAAAAGCGATGCCAAGTATGTGTTATTAGGCATCGCGGAGGATGTTGGTGTTCGCGCCAATATGGGCAGATCTGGCGCAGACAAAGCTTGGAGTAGTTGCCTTTCTGCACTTTGCAACATTCAATCCAACACCTACACAAACCCAAGCAACACTGTTATTTTGGGTGAGATAGATTGCAAAGCTGAGCAGCAAAGCGCCTGTAAACTAGATGTAAAAGATCCTAATTACCAGAGCAAAATTGGAAGTTTGGTACAACAAATTGATATTAAAGTAAGCAGGGTTATTGCAAAGGTTATTTCAGTAAATAAAATTCCTGTAATAATTGGTGGAGGCCATAACAATAGCTACGGAAATATTAAAGGAGCAGCCACTGCATTAAAGGCAGGCATAAACTGTATAAATCTTGACCCACACACAGACTTCAGAGCACTTGAGCACAGACATAGCGGCAATGGCTTTAGCTATGCCATGGAAGAAGGCTACCTAGAAAAATATTATATCTTAGGGCTGCACAAAAACTATACTTCAGGTGCGGTATTTGAAAAAATGGAGGCAATGAAAGAAAAAATCCAATATTCATTTTTTGAGGATTATATAACCGGAACTCCCTTTAAACAAATGCTGGAACAAGCAAAAGACTTTTGCGCACACAGCCCCTTTGGCCTAGAGCTTGATATGGATGCAATAAAACAAATGGGAAGCAGCGCCATAAGCCCTAGTGGTTTTTCTCTGCAGCAAGCCAGGGAGTATGTGTCTTATTTTTCTAGATTAAAAAACTGTCAATACATACATATATGTGAAGGGGCGCCTTCACGCGAGCTTCATTACAATCAAGTTGCTAAGGCCATTTCATACCTTGTGGGTGATGTTATTTCAAAGGCATAAAAAAAGCTGCATGTTAAAAAACATACAGCTTTAGTGTTTGATATTATAAAACAATACTAGGCAGTAACCGAGTACATTTTTTCTCTTTGCTCTTTAATTTTTGAATCGTTCATGTACTCATCAAAAGTCATGTAACGGTCTATCACTCCTGTTGGGGTTAACTCTACAACTCTAGTACCTACTGTTTGAGCAAACTCATGATCATGAGTGGTAAGCATAACAGTTCCTTTAAAGTTTGTAAGTGAGTTATTAAAAGCGGTAATAGATTCTAAATCTAAATGATTTGTAGGTTCATCTAGCATTAAAACATTTGCACGCATCATCATCATTCTGCTGAGCATACAACGTACTTTTTCTCCTCCAGAGAGCACATTACACTTTTTCAGGGCTTCTTCACCAGAGAAAATCATCTTTCCTAAAAACCCTCTAATGTGGACCTCTTCTCTTTCTTCTTCTGTTTTAGTCCATTGGCGTAACCAATCTACAAGGTTCATGTCTTTGCTTTCAAAAAAGTGATGGTTGTCTAGAGGCAAATAACTTTGATTGGTTGTAACTCCCCATTGAACATCACCAGAGTCTTGCTTTGCATTACCATTGATGATTTGATAAAATGCAGTGGTTGCTCTAGAATCTTTAGAATAGAGTACAATCTTATCTCCTTTTGTAAGATTTAGATGAATATTTTTAAACAATACTTCTCCATCTAGTGAGGCAGAGAGATTCTCAATATTTAAAATTTGATCTCCTGCTTCGCGCTCACGATCAAAAATAATGGCAGGATATCTTCTACTAGAAGGTCTAATACTGTCTCTTATACACATCTCCGAGCCCACGAGACAGGC
>CAJXUG010000151.1:0-4714 GCA_913060785.1 uncultured Flavobacteriaceae bacterium
TACGAGATTTCTGCCTGTCTCGTGGGCTCGGAGATGTGTATAAGAGACAGTTCTGTATGCATAGGCAAAGAAACAACCTCTTTAACCAATGTGTTTGTTACAGTAAAATCTGCCTCCTTATACCTAGTATCTGCATATGCTTTTTGCAAATGCAACGGTATTGGGTAGTACACACCACATGGTATATCATTAGCATTTAAATGGGCTACCAAGGCGTCTCTATCAATATTTTTAACCTGTAATGTATATTGGTGAAATACATGACAATCACAGGTGTCGCAAATAGAGGAGGAACTATCACAAAACCCAGTTGGCGTTATAATATTTTGAATACCTGCAAAAGCCATTGTGTATTTTCTAGCTGTATTTCTTCGTGTTGTATTGTACTGGTCAAGCTTTGGTAATTTTGCTCTAAGAACTGCGGCTTGAATAGAATCTAATCTTGAATTAACTCCAACAACATCGTGGTGATACCTTTTGTACATGCCATGATTAACAATCCCTCTTATTACATGGGCCAAATCATCATCATTAGTAAAGATAGCCCCACCATCTCCATAACAACCTAGATTCTTTGAAGGAAAAAACGAGGTAGAACCAACATGACCAATACCACCGGTCATCTTTTTCTGACCTGTTTTAGAGGTATAAGTAGCTCCAATACCTTGAGCATTATCTTCTATCACGTAAAGCTTATGTTTTTCTGCAAGAGCCATAACCTCATCCATATTAGCGGCCAAACCAAACAGATGTACAGGGATTATAGCTTTGGTTTTTGTTGTAATTGCTTTTTCAATAGCCGCGATATCAATATTAAAATTGATAGGATCTACATCTACTAAAACAGGAGTAAGCTGCAATAAAGCAATAACCTCAACAGTGGCTGCAAATGTAAAATCTGCAGTAATAATTTCATCACCAGGTTGCAAATTTAAACCCATCATAGCAACCTGAAGCGCATCTGTACCATTGGCGCAAGGGATCACATGTTTTACACCAAGGTAGGTCTCTAATTCTTTCTGAAACTCTTGTACCTGTGGCCCATTAATAAAAGCTGTAGTATCTATAACCTCCTGGATGGATGCGTTTACCCTTTCTTTTATTGCTGCATATTGACCTTTTAGATCAACCATTTGTATTTTTCTCATACCAATGCTTCGTATTGTAGAATTAATTAAAATGTTGTCTGAAACTTCTACACCAAATAACCTTGATGAATCAGACAATTTTTTCAATGTAAAAATACAAAATTGCATGATATTAAAACCAATACAACACCCCTACTTGAGTAAATGAGCTAAAATTATTTAATATCTAAAGCACACGTATATTGTAAAACTTCAATTTTGTACTTTTACAGCGATGAGTTTACTCTACAACATACTGCTTTATATCACAATAGGTGTTTTATCTATTGCGCAGCTCTTTAGCAAAAAACTGAAGCTATTTATGGCGGGAAGAAAACAAACCTTCCAGATAATAGCCAGTGGTATTTCCCCAGAAGACAAAACGATCTGGTTTCACTGCGCCTCCTTAGGTGAGTTTGAACAAGGAGTTCCCGTAATGGAATCTCTAAGAACAACACACCCAGATCATAAAATTATTGTGAGCTTTTTCTCCCCTTCGGGCTATGAGAATAAGAAAAACACACCTCTTGCAGATGTTGTTATCTACTTGCCCATAGACACCAAAAGCAATGCAAAAAAGTTTATAAAAACGATACACCCTTCCCTTGTGCTTTTTGTAAAATACGAGTTTTGGCCCAACTATTTATTGGAATTAAAACGGCAAAATATTAAGACTCTTTTAATTTCAGGAGTATTTAGAGAAGAGCAACTATTCTTTAAATTCTATGGAGGTTTTATGCGCAAAGCACTGGATAACTTTGATCACTTTTTCCTGCAAAACCAAGCTTCAAAAGAATTACTAGCATCCATAGGTTTAACCAATACAAGTGTTAGTGGAGATACTAGATTTGACAGAGTATCTCGTCAAATTGAAATGGACAACACCCTAGATTTTATAGCCCAGTTTAAAAAAGAGCATCTGTGCATTGTTTGCGGGAGTACCTGGGAAGAAGATCAAGACGTTTTACTTGAGTACATAAACCAAGCACCCGAGCTGGTAAAATTTATCATTGCACCTCATATTATAGATGCCGCTAAAATTTCAGCACTTAGAAAAAAGATTCATAAACAAACTGTCTTATACTCTCAAACTATCGCTAAAGGAAATATAGATCACATTGAAACTGCGCAGGTTTTTATTATTGACACTATTGGCCTACTAGCCAAAATATACAGCTATGCAGATATTGTATATGTTGGAGGGGCCGCTGGAACAAAAGGTTTACACAACATACTAGAGCCTGCAACTTTTGGAGTGCCTATTGTAATTGGCAAGAATTATGATAATTTTCCAGAGGCTATAAAATTAAGATCATTGGCTGGATTGTTCTCTGCAGAAAATAGTACTGAGTGTAAAAACATACTCACTAAATTGGTTGAGGATTCAAGTTTTAGAAATAAAACAGGGATGATCTGCGGGCATTTTGTAGACAGTAACACTGGGGCAACAAAAAAGATCGTAGCGTATCTTAAAAAGTAAAGCAGTAGTTAATTACTTATACCGTTACTGCATTATTTAAATACCTTCTAAAAGGCAGTAACTCCATATAAAGGAAAACTACTCTTTGGTTAAAATCTGGGGATAGCACCTCTTGTTTTGTGAAAGTCTTTCCTACCGCAAATGACTTTCTTCTTAAGAGTTTTATATGCTGATGATCCTGCGGGTATCCCTTTGGGGCATTTTTCAGGGTCTCACCTTCTATCAAACCACCAAAGGTATTTTTAAAAGACTTCTTGTTTAAAATTGCTGTTAGCTCTTGGCCGTTATAATCTATGGCCTCTCTAATACTTTTTAACACCTTTGAACTAGGATGCCAGTATCCTCCACCAATAAAGTTCTCTTTCTCTCCAATGTGTATGTAAAAATCTCCTTGTTTGCTTATTTGGTCTAAACCAGCACCAAAATGATTTTTATACACCGGCCTTAATGGCTGAAACATCAAATTATTATTAATCCGGTTAATGGCTTTTTTACCGGGGGTATCAAAATAGTCTGGATCAATGGCTGCTAGTTCTTGATTCATAGCATCTAGCCAAGCAATATAAAAGTCTCGAACCCTATGGTATTGCTTTCGGTTGGAGTCCATCCAATCTTTGGAGTTGTTTTGCCCAAGGGAGGCAAGAAATGCATAAAGGTGCTCAAAGCTCATAGAAAAAATTTCTAAGCATTCAAGTTGTTGATTTGCCCCTTCAACTCTTCCATAGATTGTTGCAATTCTCTGAGTAAAGAACTCTCACTTGGCTCATCAATACCAAAGGTAAGCTTACTGTTCACAAGCCATAGCTCTTGAATGTTTTTAACAGCAACTTCTATTGGAATGTATTCTGGGTTTAATGAAATTAACCGAACCCGATCTGGCGCACTTGGTACTTTTTGCAACTTTTTCACCAAAACAGAGTCATGAAGCACTACAATATAAATTTTACTATCACTTGCCTCTGTAATGCTAGGTACTGCCTTTCCAAGAACCCATTCATTAGGCCTTATGTTTGGCAACATGCTATCTCCCTCAACTTGAAAACCTCTATAGGTTGCATTTCTGTATTGGGGAAGGGGTATATTAAATGCAGGTAAGGTTTCATACCATTCTACATCTTGAACATTATGAGGATACCCTGCTGCTGCTTTTTGATTTACTAGAGCAATAGTGTCATTTTGATCTACATCTAGGGTGATCACTTTAGGACTTACATCACCTCCATTAATATTAACAATTTTGTTATAGCTTTCTCCAAACAACCACAAAGGGTTAATATTAAATTGACGTAAGAGCTCCATAACTACCTTCCCAGATAATTTGGTTTTACCGCGTTCTATATCTGCTGTGGTAGCACCAATACCTAAAATTTCAGCAAAGTATTGCTGGGTATGATTGAGTTCTTCACGTACTTTTTTAAACCGTCTGGCTTCGATAGATAATTTTGCGTCCATATTCAAATATACATTTTTTTGGAATATATCCAATGTTTTATTCGGAAATATTCCTTTTAAATGGAAGATTTCCATAATAGCTGTGCTGCATAACATTAATTTCACACAACTAATTGAAAATAAAGCTACTAAAAAATTGTATTATTAAATATTACAGTACTTTTAACGCTAAACTAAAAACCAATATCATGAAAAAAGTAATCACAACATTTGCTGCACTAGCATTAATAGTTTCTGTAACATCTTGTAGAGAAACTACAGACAAAACAAAAGAAGCTGTTGAAACAGTTGAAGAAAAAGCAGTAGAAGCTACAGAAGCAGTTGAAGTCGTTACAAACTCAGTTGTAGAAGCAGTAGAAGTAGCTACAGATTCAGTTGTAGAAGTTCTAGAAGTACAAAAGGTAACAGAAGAAAATTAATTTTTTAGCTTTCTTGTATAAAAAACAGGTTACACTTTGCGTAGCCTGTTTTTTTTATTTTCTATTTTCAAGTATCCTAAATAAAGATACGCCAACCAAGGTAAGTACCACTGGCCATATTACAAAAAGATCAACCCTTAAAACATTAGCCCCATCTTCAGGCTGATAAGAAAGCCACTGCTGCATATAATACCTGTCTCTTATACACATCTGACGCTGCCGACGAAGAGGATAGT
>CAJXUG010000152.1:0-4673 GCA_913060785.1 uncultured Flavobacteriaceae bacterium
TTATGGAGCTGTTTGGTCTGATGGTTCTTCTAATGGCGCTGCACTTGTGAGCGTTGCTGGAATGAAAAAATTATCTTCTAAAATTAGTTTGGTCTTTGACTCTATTATTCTTTTAAGCGAGAAAAATGACTTTAAATTGTTTATTCCTGGAATTCGCTGGCATCAATCACAAGGCAGGTCATTTCAAATTGGGTTTTCAGCACTTTCTGTCGATGGTGTAATTATTCCTATTCCAATGGTACAGTGGTATAGATCTCTATAAAAATGACACTCATAGTATAGTTTAATTACTATCATGAAAAAATCACTACCCATTTTTATATTTGTTTTGTTTTTTGCGCTCTCCATCAAAGCCCAAAAATCTACTAAATTCTCAGATACAGTCTCTAGTAATGAAATAACAAAAATTTCTTTTTTTGAATTTAATTTTGGTGTTGCCCTTGTGTCTTTTGATTCAGACGGATATATTCCTTTTCCAGGTGGCTCTGTACTTTGGGGTACCACATTTATAAATCAAGATAACTTTATTTTTGAGTATGAAGTTGGCTTTGCATTTCCAACCCTTGTTACGGGAAAAATTGGAGTAGGAAAACGTTTTAATAATACAAATGTTATTATTGGAGTAAGGCCTTGGCCATTTAATTTGTATCTGCAAACTAGTTTTTCTAGTACTAAAGATAAATCTTGGATCGCCTCTATTGAAGGTAATCCTTTAAGAGAAGGCTTTACAATAGGAAATATTAATGTTGGTTACAGGTGGAATATTTTATAAAAAAAGTTGTAATAGAGATAGAGTAACCTTAATGAGGTAGCTTTTTTCTTACTATGCCATACAAAAATGTTCCTAAAACAGCAGCGAGTATTACAATTGATATTGGCAAAAAACCAGCTCCCAGTAATGCAAACATAGGTCCTGGACAAGCGCCAGCCAACGCCCAGCCTAATCCAAAAATAATTCCTCCAAAGATATAACGCCTAAACCCTTTTTCTTTGTTAGGAAATGTAATTGCTTCACCATAAAAAGATTTTATTTTAAAGTGTTTTATGGTTTGAACCGCTATTGCTCCAATAACTAGCGCAGAGCCAATAATACCATACATATGAAATGAATCAAAGCTGAACATTTCATAGATTCTAAACCATGAAGCAGCCTCAGATTTAAACATTGTAATACCAAAAAGGATACCGATAAATAGATATATAAGTGTTCTCATTTTTTAAAATATCATTGGGAAAATTAGGTGAACCATTATGAGTCCTCCCATAAAAAAACCAATAACGGCTATTAATGAAGGGAGCTGTAAGTTGCTTAAGCCAGATATGGCATGTCCAGAGGTGCATCCACCAGCATATCTTGCGCCAAAACCTACTAGTAAACCTCCAATACCTAGAAGTATCACTTGTTTTACATTTAAAAAAGCCTCAGTCGAGTTTGTAATGGCAAATAATTCTTTGGGTAGATATGCATTACCTGCACTTGCAAAGCCAAGTGTATTTAAATCAGCAATTGTATCTGGGGTGATACTTACAACTAGATCTTTAGACAGAAAATGAGCTCCAATATATCCTCCAATTAATGTTCCCGTAGCTACAATTAAATTCCATTTCTGTGCTTTCCAGTCAAATTTAAAAAAATCTGTTTTTTTACCTGCTCCACACATAGTGCAAAGGGTTCTTAAATTTGAAGACATTCCAAAAGTCTTGTCTACCATGATAAGCAAAAACATAATAAAAGCTATCATTGGGCCAGCAATATACCAAGGCCATGGCTCGTATATCCAATTCATTTTTTTTTTTTTTTTTTGTAAAATTACGTCCTAATTATTGTTGTACTTGATACTTAAATGATACTTGTTTTAGTTTAACGGGTCCTTAAATTGTAAACACATTTTACTAATTACACCACTTTATATACCCGCCTTCTAGGTCGTATATTTTTTCAAAACCTAGACCCGCTAATTGTTTGGCAGCTCTACTACTTCTTTTTCCAGAGCGGCAATAGATATATAGAGGCTTTTTTTTATCAAGTTTTGTAAAAGCTACCCCAAAGTTATTTTGATTAAAAAAATCAACATTCACAGCTTTTTCTATATGCCCGTTGCTAAATTCATTAGGAGTTCTTACATCTATAAGTTGCACATTGTGTTGTTTAACAGCTTTTTTAAATTCATATACATCAATAACAGATATACATTTGTTTTTTTTGCTACCAAATAGAAAAGAGAATAAAGCCATGTTTTAGATTTTATGATTTGTTTTAAATTATAATGTAGATGGGCATACAAATTCTGAAATTTTAATACCACTCTGTTTTAAAGCAGTGATTCCTCCCTCTATGTTAATTAAATTATGAATACCACGATTTTTTAATATAGATGCTGCAATCATGCTTCTATATCCTCCAGCACAGTGAAGGTAAAAAGTGTTGTTTTCTGGGAAGTCTTTTAAATGTTCATTTATGTTATCAAGAGGTGTATTTATTGCATTATCTAGGTGCTCACTTATGTATTCACTCTCTTTACGTATATCAAATACTGCAAGAGGTTCTTGTTTTTGCTTAAAAGAATCTGCTGTTATAGAGCTAACTGTATCATACTCTCTGGCTGTTTTTTTCCATGCATCAAAGCCTCCTTTTAGATACCCTAGGGTATTATCAAAACCAACCCTAGAGAGCCTTGTTACAGCCTCTTGTTCTTGACCAGGTTCTGTTATTAATAACAGTGGTTGTTTGACATCTGCTATTAAAGCCCCAACCCATGGCGCAAAACCACCATCTAGGCCTATAAATATGGCTCTTGGAATATGTCCTTTTGCAAAAGCATCTTGGTGTCTTACATCAAGTATAATTGCCCCAGTTTGATTTGCGATGGCTTCAAAGGCCTCTGGAGATAACTCTTTGGTGCCGCGTTTTAGCACCTCGCTTATATCTTCATAGCCATTTTTATTCATAGATACGTTTAAGGGGAAATATTGGGGTGGTGGTAAAAGCCCCTGTGTTACCTCTTCTATAAATTCTTGTTTAGTCATGGTAGCTCTTAAGGCATAGTTCATCTTTTTTTGATTGCCTAAAGTATCAACGGTTTGCTTCATCATATTTTTTCCACAAGCAGAACCTGCTCCATGGGCAGGATATACGATCACTGAATCTGCCAAAGGCATTATTTTTTCTCGTAAACTGTCAAATAAAAATCCAGCCAAATCTTTTTCTGTTAATACGCCCATTTTTTGAGCTAAATCTGGTCTTCCTACATCTCCTAAAAACAAAGTGTCTCCACTAAAAATAGCATGATCTTGACCATTTTCATCCCTTAATAGATACGTGGTGCTCTCCATGGTATGTCCTGGGGTATGTATGGCAATTATAGTTATGTTTCCTACCTTAAATTCTTGACCATCTTGAGCAATTAAAGCATCAAATGTTGGAGTAGCGTTAGGTCCAAAAACTATAGGAGCCCCTGTCTTTTTGGCTAGGGTTACATGTCCACTCACAAAATCTGCATGGAAATGGGTCTCAAAAATGTATTTAATTTTTGCACCATCTAATTGTGCTCTCTCCAAATAGAAATGAACTTCCCTCAGTGGATCTATTATGGCTGCTTCTCCATTGCTCTCTATGTAATAAGCTCCTTGAGATAAGCATCCAGTATAAATTTGCTTTATAGTCATACAGTATTATTTTACTTTAGGATGTAAAATTAATAGGAAACAATACCTCTCGCAGTAACTTAGGTTACATAAGAACATATTTCGCAAAAAAAAGACCCTGTATATCAGGGCCTCTTTAAAATCGTTGTTTGATCGTTTTATTGTTTTACAAAAAACTCCATGTAGAATATAAATATGGCCATTATAAATATGAAATATCCAAAACCTTTTTTTAGTTTACTACCATCAATAAAATTACTTAGGTAGCTCCCTATGAAAATACCAATTAAAGAAATCCCAGTAAAGATAGAGAGGAAGCTCCAGTCTATATTCATGGTTAATGCATCGCCAAGAAAAAACCCAAGTAAGGATTTAAAAGCTATAATAATTAAAGATGTACCAACGGCAACTTTCATGTCTATATTGGCTAAAATCACAAGCGCAGGAATGATAAGAAATCCTCCACCTGCACCAATAATACCTGTAACCCCGCCCACTAGCAAACCTTCAATTAAAATTAAGGCGTATCTGTAATTAACAGTGCTATTTTCTTTGTTCTTTTTTTCTTTACGTTTTTTAAGCATAGAAAAAGCAGCAGGAATCATCAATAAGGCAAATAGGCCAAACATGCCCATCCTTCGAGTAAACTCAAACGCATCAATAGTAAATATCACATCTGGTAGGGCTGGAACTACATAGTGTCTTACCAGGGTAACACCTATGATAGCAGGTGTTCCAAAAACAAGGGCTGTTTTCCAATCTACATATCCTTTTAGGTGTTGTTTAAACCCTCCAACTAAAGCACTAGCCCCAACAATAAATAAAGAATATGCCGTAGCCACTTTCTCGTTCACAGAAAACAAATAGGCCAACACAGGTACTGCCAAGATAGACCCACCTCCTCCAATTAACCCAAGGGAAATACCTATTACTAGTGCACTTACATATCCGAAAAATTCAACTAATTCCATTTGTTGTATTATATTAATCTTGTGCTGTCTCTTATACACATCTCCGAGCCCACGAGA
>CAJXUG010000153.1:0-4661 GCA_913060785.1 uncultured Flavobacteriaceae bacterium
AATTTGGCTTACCACCAATATCTTGAGGCCAATCTTGAATCATCATATAATTTGTCATCCAAATTGCAACTCCAAGTCCTAAAACACCGTACATAAATGCAGTAATTGCAATTCGTGTTGGCGCAAGTCCCATTGCTTTGTCTAATCCGTGAACTGGAAAAGGACAAAATACTTCTTCGATATGATGATTTGCTGCTTTTACTTTCTTAACAGCATCAAGAACAACTTCATCATCATTATAAAATGCGTGTATAACTTTATTACTCATGATTTCCGTCTCTTAGTTTTTTATAATTCTCTCCTGAAGATTTCAAGATCGTTTTTACCTCTGCTTGTGCAATTACTGGGAAAGTTCTTGCATACAATAAGAATAATACAAAGAAGAATCCAATAGTTCCAATAAAGATACCAACATCTACAAACGTTGGTTCAAAACGCCACCAAGTTGATGGTAAATGACCTTTACTTAATACAATTGCGATAATATCAAAACGCTCAAACCACATTCCGATGTTAATAGCAATAGAAATTATGAAAGACCAGATAAAACTTCTTCTTACCTTTTTAAACCACAATGCTTGTGGAATAATAATGTTAAAGATAATCAACGACCAAAATGCCCAAGCATAAGGTCCAGTTGCTGCTCCAACTGACATATATGTATAATTCTCATAAGGAGAACCTGTATACCAAGCGATAAAGAATTCTGATGCATATGCAACAGCTACAATTCCACCAGTTAGGATAATTACAATATTCATATACTCTACGTGTAAACGAGTAATGTAGTTTTCTAAGTTAGTAACCTTTCTCATAATTCCTAATAACGTTTGTACCATTGCAAATCCTGAAAAGATTGCTCCAGCTACGAAATAAGGTGGGAAGATTGTTGAGTGCCAACCTGGATTGATTGATGTTGCGAAATCCATCGATACAATTGTATGTACAGAAAGTACTAATGGAGTTGCTAAACCTGCAAGTACTAAAGATACTTCTTCAAAACGTTGCCAGTCTTTTGCTCTTCCTGACCATCCAAAAGATAATAAAGCGTAAATTTTCTTTTGAAAAGGTTTTACGGCTCTATCTCTAATCATTGCAAAATCTGGTAATAAACCTGTCCACCAGAAAACTAATGATACAGATAAATATGTTGAGATTGCAAATACATCCCATAATAATGGTGAATTAAAGTTTACCCACAAAGATCCAAATTGATTCGGAGTTGGTAATACCCAATATCCGTTCCAAGGTCTTCCCATGTGAATAATTGGAAACAATCCTGCTTGAAAAACTGCAAAAATTGTCATTGCTTCTGCAGAACGGTTAATTGCCATTCTCCATTTTTGACGGAATAATAAAAGTACAGCTGAGATTAATGTACCGGCGTGACCAATACCAACCCACCAGACAAAGTTTGTAATATCCCAAGCCCATCCAATGTTCTTGTTCAATCCCCAAACTCCAATTCCAGTTCCTACAGTGTAGAAAATACATCCAAATCCCCATAACATTGCTGCTAAAGAAATATAAAATGCGATGTACCAATTTTTATTTGCTTTACCTTCAATAGGTTTTGCAATATCTTCAGTAATATCGTGGTAACTTTTATTACCTAATATTAATGGTTCCCTAATGGGTGCTTCGTAATGAGACATATTCTATATCTTAATTTTTAATTACGCTTCGTTTGTATTATTAACTTTCACTTGATACACTACATTTGGTTTTGTACCAATATAATCTAACACGTGATAAGCTCTTTTATCTTCTTTTAAATGTGCAACTGCATCATCTGGATTATTTACATCTCCAAATACCATTGCCCCAGTTGTACAAGCATTAGAACACGCTGTTGCGAATTCATCTTTCTCTATTTTTCTACCTTCTTTCTTAGCTTTTAAAATAGTTGCTTGTGTCATTTGAATACACATAGAACATTTTTCCATAACTCCTCTAGAACGAACTACAACATCTGGATTTAACACCATTTTTCCGTATTCATCATTCATATTAAAGTCAAACTCATTGTTATTACTGTAGTTAAACCAGTTAAAACGACGAACTCTATATGGACAGTTGTTTGCACAATATCTTGTTCCTACACAACGGTTATATGCCATTTGATTTTGACCTTGACTACCGTGAGATGTTGCCGCAACTGGACAAACTGTTTCACATGGTGCTTGGTTACAATGTTGACACATCATTGGTTGGAATGCAACTGTTGGATTTTCTGCTTCAGTTTCAATCGCTGCGAATAAATCTCCACCACTTAATTCAAGAACTTTTTCAGCATATTGTCTTTCTAAATCTTTTCCTGCAATTTTTGGATATTTTTTAGAAAACTCTTCTATAGTAATTTTACCTTCTTTTTCCGCTACTTCAGTAACTTCAGAAGAATAATATCTATCAATACGCAGCCAGTGCATATCTCTACCAACTCTTACTTCGTTTTTACCAACAACAGGAACATTGTTTTCTGCATGACATGCAACCACACAGGCTCCACATCCAGTACAAGATGTTAAATCGATAGATAAATTAAAGTGATGGCCAATACTTCTATCTTTTTCATCCCAAAGGTTAACAGAATTTGCATCTACTTCTTTGTGATTTAAAGAAGCTGTTGCGGGCTTGTTCCAAGTATGTTTTGGATCTGCGCTACTTGTAACTTCTTTTAAAGTTGCTTGCTTTAAGATATCATGTCTTCCAGCAATTGTTTTTTGTACTTGTGTACAAGCAAATTTATGTGTTCCAGAAGCTTTTTCTATTGTAACATTTGCTTGAATATGATTTGAATTGAAGTATAATGGAAATGCATTAACTCCAACCACCATTGCATCTTTTAAGTTTTGTGTTCTTCCATAGCCTAAAGCTAATCCAATAGAACCATTTGCTTGTCCTGGTTGAATCATCACTGGAATGTTAGAAACTGTTACTCCGTTTACAGTTACGTTTGCGTATTGACCATTTATTGCTCCGTTATCTTTAACAGGATTAGAGAAACCTAATTCTCTAGCATCTGGCATAGACATCGTAATATAATTATCCCAAGAAGCTCTTGTTAATGGATCTGGTAATTCTTGTAACCATGGATTGTTTGCTTGTTTTCCATCACCTAAAGCGGTAGATGTAAACAAGTTTAACTCCATATCAGAAGATTTTGTAGTTCTGTTTAAATATGAAGCTGCGTTTGCAACATCAACAGATTTAGCAGAAACTGAATTAGAAACTGCCTTTGTAAATGTTCCATCATGCAATGCTTGATTCCAAGATTGACCACCTAATATATTTGAAGCCCAAAAAGCTTTTAAATAATCGTAATAAGAAGTTGAACTTCCCGACCATTTTAATAACACATCTTGTAATTGACGTGAATTAAATAATGGTTGAATTGTTGGTTGAACTAAACTGTAAACTCCAGTAGTTAAACTAACATCACCCCAAGATTCTAAGAAATGAGACATTGGTAATGCAAATTCAGTTGCGCTAGCCGTTTCATCTAATTGATCAGAAAGTGCAACAGATAATTTTAATTTACCTAATTGTTCCTTTAAATCATTTCCACTCGCTAAAGAGTATACCGGATTTACATTGTGTGTAATTAATCCTTTTACTTTTCCTGATTTTATATCTGCAACTAAATGTGCAACATCAGCATCGTTTCCTTGTCTGATATTGTTTGTAGTTGCTGCATCCATTACTTTACTTTGCAAAGCAATGTTAATTGCCATTGCAATTATTTGTGCATTTTTATCATTTAAACCAGTTACAACAACTGCGCTAGAACCTGCTGCACGTAATTGTGCTGCTGCTTTTTTAACATCTGCATCTACTGGTGTAGCTTTAGATGGTAAACTTTGGCTTGTTACTGCGTTATATAAGTTGATTAAAGCAAAAACTTGATCAGAAGGTTTTAAAACAATTCTTTTATCAGCATTCGCTCCGGTTAATGTCATGTTTGATTCAAACTGAATATGTCTAGACATTTTACCTTTTAAAGGCTTTCTACTTTCTGCATAACTTTTATCGTAACCACCTTGCCAATCTCCTAAGAAATCTGCACCAACAGAAACAATTGTTTTTGCATTATCAAAATGATACGTTGGTAAAGAACGTGATCCATAAAAAGCTTCAAAAGCATCTAATGCTCCTGATTCAGAAACAGCATCATATACAACATGCTTTACATTTGGAAATGCAGTAATAAATTCTGAAATTATTTTTTCTGAAGAAGGACTTGCTAATGTTCCTGTTAATAAAACAACAGATTCATTTGCTGCTTTTAAGTCATTTAACTTTTTGGCTATTTGACTATCAGCATCATTCCAAGTTAAAAAAGATTCTCTATTCTGAGGCTCTTTTAAACGTAATTGATTATCATATAAAGATAACACAGAAGCTTGAACTCTTGCATTTGTAGTTCCGTTTGCTTCTTTATTTGGCATTACTAAAATAGGGCGACCTTCTCTAGTTTTTACCAAAATATTTGCAAAATCATAACCATCTGCAATTGTTGTTGCATACCAATCTGCAACACCTAATGTAATATCATTTGGTTTTACAACATAAGGAATCGATTTTCTTACAGGACCTTCACAGGCAGCTAAAGATCTGTCTCTTATACACATCTGACGCTGCCGACGAAGAGGATAGTGTAG
>CAJXUG010000154.1:0-4654 GCA_913060785.1 uncultured Flavobacteriaceae bacterium
ACGAGATTTCTGCCTGTCTCGTGGGCTCGGAGATGTGTATAAGAGACAGTGGCAGAGCGGTACAATAAAGGAGGTGTCTTTCCTTTTGTTGTTGTTTTAAATAAAGATGGCCGAGTTTTAGGACAAACGAGCTATTCCAAAAAAACCCCTCAAGAGTATATTGTTGAACTAGAAGGTTTCATAAAGTAATTCCTACCACCATGCTCAAATTTTTAAGCCTTATATGCATTTGTTTTTGTCTCTCTGGGGCAATAAGCCAGAATATATACAAGCAAAAAACATACCTTATGGGAAGTGATTTTGAAATCACTGTGGTTGCTAAAACCCAACTTGAGGCAGATAAGCAAATCGGTATAGCCATCGGTGAAATTAGCAGAATTGAAGCGCTAATTTCTTCTTGGAAGCCTACCTCAGAAACATCCAATATAAATAAAAATGCGGGCGTGAGTCCTGTTAAAGTTTCTGATGAACTTTTTAGCCTTATCCAAAGAGCCCTACAAATTAGCAACCTAACAGACGGAGCTTTTGATATATCATATGCCTCTATGGATAAATTATGGAAATATGATGGGAGTATGACCCAAATGCCCTCCAAAGAAGCTATTAAAAAATCTGTAGCCAAGGTGGACTATAAGGATATAGTTGTGGACCCTAAAAACAGTACTGTTTTTCTAAAAAACAAAGGAATGAAAATTGGTTTTGGTGCCATTGGCAAAGGGTATGCCGCAGATAAGGCAAAAAAACTACTTATTTTAAATGGGGTTTCTGGAGGTATTATTAATGCCTCTGGTGATATCAACTCCTGGGGTAGCAAACCAAGCGGGAACTCATGGCAAGTTGCCATTACCAACCCTCTTAACAAAAACAAAGCTTTTGCTATGTTACCCATTAAAGATGCGGTAGTCACTAGTGGTAATTATGAAAAATATGTTACTTTTAACTCTAGAAGATTTTCTCATATTATAGACCCTAGAACCGGTTATCCTGCTCAGGGAATTATAAGTGTTACTGTATTTGCTCCAAAGGCAGAGCTAGCAGATGCCTTAGCAACTTCTGTTTTTGTAATGGGAGTAGAAACTGGAATAGACAGAATTAATCAATTAAAAGCAGTTGAGTGTATTATCATTACAGATACAGGTACTATCATCACCTCAAACAACCTTACTTTAAACACCCAAGAATGAAAAAACTACTTATACTACTTATAGCCCTTGGGTTTTTATCTTCTTGCGCTGTGGTAAAAGAATATGAGAAAGTAAATATCAATGATCCAGATATGGCCTTGGGTGATAAAACCATAAAACGTTTCGAAACAAGTGCCCAAGCCTACAGAGAAGCAGCCTCTGGTGCTAATGGAGGAAAAACTGGTGGTGGTTGCGGATGCAACTAACAAATAAAATATTTAGGTAAACAACAAATAACTATACCCTTGAAAAAAACCCTTTTACTCATACTTTGCTTTACCACGCTGATGGCATACAGCCAAGACACTATCGTTAGCTATAAAAAAAGAGTCTTAGAATCTGTAGAGATTGACTTGCTTGCAAGTTATTACAGCCAAGAAGGTGATAACGCAGCGGTAACAGGTGGGATAGGAACAGAAGAGCTCACAGATTTAGCCTCTAGTATTGTAGTATCTATACCTCTTAATGATGATGCTATTTTAAAAATAGATGCCAATGTAAGCGCCTACACCTCTGCATCTTCAAGTAATGTAAGCCCCTATGACTCTGGCCAACCTGCAGACCCTTTTGTGGCAGACTCTGGAGCTTCTGCAAATGATCTTTGGTTAAACGCAGTGGTCTCCTACAGCCACAGTAGTGATGATAGAAATAATATTTGGGGCGCCAATGTATCTGTGTCTCAAGAATATGATTACGCCTCTTTTGGCTTTGGAGGAAATTATAGTTATTTGCTTAATGATAAAAACACAGAACTAAGCATACGTGCAAATGTCTTTCTAGACACATGGAAAATTATTTATCCCTTTGAACTAAGACCTTTTGAGGACTTAGGCTATACACCATTACCAACAGATAAAAGAAACTCTTATGCACTTGGGTTTGGCTTCTCTCAAATACTCTCCAAAAAAGCGCAAGGATCAATATCTCTAGATTTGGTGCAACAAGAAGGATTGTTATCTACCCCTTTTCAAAGAGTGTTTTTTAAAGATAGAGATGCTATTATTATAGGTAACGGATTCCAACTAGCTGATGACATAGAGCGCCTGCCAAGCAGTAGGTTTAAAGTTGCCATTGGCGGGAGGTTAAATTATTATTTAAATGAAGTGTTTGTGCTAAGATCTTATCTTAGGTACTACCAAGACAATTGGGGCATCACATCATACACAGCAAGTTTAGAGGTGCCTATAAAACTTGGAGATTTCTTTACATTATATCCATCTTATAGATATTATACCCAAACCAAAGCAGATTATTTCTATAAAGCTAACGATGCGCTCTCTACAGATGCGTTTTATACCAGTGATTATGATTTATCTGGTTTTAACGCAGGTGAGTTTGGCTTTGGAGTTTCATACACAGATATTTTTACCAAAGTAAAACTACTAGGGTACGGTTTAAAAAGTATTAACGCAAAAGCAAGCTTTTACAACCGTAGTAGTTCTTTGTCCTACTTTATGGTATCTGGAGGGATTAAATTTGTGCAAGACTAGCTAGTCTCTTATAAGTGGCATGGTAGAGCAGCGCAGTAAGCCTTCTTGCTTTGCAATTTCACCGTAACAAACCTCTTCTACGGTATAGCCTTTATCTACAAGCCAAGTGTTGAGCCTTGTAAAGTTTTTTTCTGAAATAATCACATCTTCACTGATACTAAAGATATTACTATTCATGTGATACATCTCTTGTTTATCTATATGAAAGCAATTTTGTGGGCCAAAAAAGTCTATAAGCCACTGGTATTCTTCTTCTAACAAAAACCCATCTTTATGGATAATACACCTGCCATGGCCAAGGGGTTGAAAACAACAATCTAAATGCAGCGCATTATCCTGCGCTACTGTATTTGATTTTTTTAAATTAAAAGGTTTTACTATTTTTTTTGGAAACAACTCCTGCAACGCAGTGACTGCTGCCATATTGGTGCGTGCTGTAATATAACTTGAGTAGTCATCACCATAATAGGTGCCAACAAATATATAATTTCCGTAAGGCATTACATCACCCCCTTCAATATGAACCTGTTCAGGAAAGGTCACTACCTTTTGTGGATGTATTTGATCTATTACATATTGCAGGGCCCCTATCTCACGCGCTCTATTTGACAAAATATTAGCCTTAATAAAGATGTTGTCTATCACAAAAGCAATGTCTCTAGAAAAAATTTGGTTGTAATTTTCAATCTGGCTTGGACGATACACCGTTACTCCATACTTCTCTAATACGGCGGCAACGCCTTCCATCTCCACAATCATATCCTCGTTTGTAGGATAGGTTCCTGCCTTTATATGGGCTGCAGATTTAGGATCATAGGCCTGCTGTAAAGTAGGCGTTGGTCCATTACTGTTTGCAGTACCTAAAACAACAGCTCGAAGCCTTGAAAATTCATTTGTGATATTTAATTGTAGCATAATAACAAATATAATTTTAATTATGAATGTTAGAATAGGATATCCAAGATTTTAAAACAAAAAACCCCAAATACCTTGGTGTGGTTTTTGGGGTTTTTAATAAGATATTTTAAATAGACATTAACGCTTTGAGATTTCTTTAAATTCTCTATGGTTTTGACCGATATACATTTGTCTTGGACGTCCTATTGGTTCTTTACGTTGGCGCATTTCTTTCCACTGTGCGATCCATCCTGGTAATCTACCCAGGGCAAACATTACCGTGAACATTTCCACAGGAATACCCATAGCTCTGTAAATAATACCCGAGTAAAAATCTACATTAGGGTATAACTTACGATCCACAAAATACGGATCTCTCAACGCCTCGGCAGATAAACCTTTGGCAATGTCTAATACAGGATCTTCTATTCCTAGGTCTGCCAATACTTCGTCTGCGGCAACTTTAATGATTTTTGCACGTGGGTCAAAGTTTTTATACACTCTATGACCAAAGCCCATAAGTCTAAAAGAGTCTGACTTGTCTTTGGCTTTTGCCATGTACTTATTAGTGTCTCCACCATCTTCTTTAATAGCTTCAAGCATTTCTAACACAGCTTGGTTTGCACCTCCATGAAGTGGCCCCCAGAGTGCAGATATTCCTGCAGATAATGATGCATACAATCCTGCATGAGAAGAACCAACCATACGTACTGTAGAGGTAGAACAATTTTGCTCATGATCTGCGTGCAGAATTAGTAATTTATCTAATGCGTTTAATAAAATATCGTTTTGCTTGTAGTCCTCATTTGGCTTCTCATACATCATTTTCATGATGTTCTCAACATATCCAAGGCTTGTGTCTCCATAGTTTAATGGCAATCCTTTTTTCTTGCGCATAGTCCAGGCCACAAGCACAGGAAATTTTCCTAGTATTTTTACAGTGGCATTATACATTTCTTCTTCACTGTCAACATTTACAGTTGAGGGGTTAAAGGCAGTAAGTGCACTTGTTAAACAAGACAATACGCCCATAGGACTGTCTCTTATACACATCTGACGCTGCCGACGAAGAGGATAGTGTAG
>CAJXUG010000155.1:0-4649 GCA_913060785.1 uncultured Flavobacteriaceae bacterium
GCGGTAATGTCAAAAACTGGATTGCAAACCAGTACGATACCACCCCAAAAAATAAGTATCACTAAAAAACAGTAGCGCGGTGTCAAATAACCAGAAGAACATATTAAACCGCTTATATTTTGTCGCTGGAGGTATGTTTCTCTTTGCGCTACTTATTGCTTTTAAATTAATTAATATACAATTTGTTGAGGGTGATATGTATCGTGCTTTGGCGGCAAAAGATGCCACCAAAAATGTCGTGATACCTGCCAATAGAGGTAATTTATATGCAGACGACGGTAGTCTTTTGGCAAGCTCTGTGGCAAAATATGATATCAGGTTTGATACCCAAACAGTTACTAAAAAAGATTTTGATGAAAATTTAGTGCCGCTCTCTCAGGGGCTAAACGCTATGTTTGGTAAGCCTTCTTCTTATTACCAAAACCTATTGCGCACGGCAAGATCAAACAAAAATAGATATTTGTTAATTGCGAAAAAACTAGGATACTCAGATTACATAAAAATTAAAAACATGCCTTTGTTTAAAAAGGGATCTAACAGAGGTGGTCTTATTGTGATACCTGCAACTGTTCGAGAACACCCGATGGGTAAAATTGCAGCGCGCTTGGTTGGAAATGAAGACAGGACAAAACCCGGTAACTATGCTGTTGGGTTAGAGGGCGCTTATCACACACAGCTTAGTGGCAAAGAAGGAAGGCGTTTAAAACAAAAGATTTCAAAAGGCAGATGGAAACCTGTTTATGATGAAAATGAAATAGAACCTCAAGATGGGTATGATGTTATATCAACCATTAACATAAATATACAAGATGTTGCTCATCACGCCTTATTGAAGCAACTTGAAGAGTACCAAGCAGATCACGGAAGTGTTATTGTAATGGAGGTTGCCACAGGCGAGATTAAGGCAGTTGCTAATCTAGGAAAGAGCAGAAATGGAGGGTATTACGAGCGTCTAAATTATGCAGTAGGAGAGTCTAGTGAGCCGGGATCTACTTTTAAAACAATTGCTATGACTGTTGCCTTGGAGCACAAGGTATTAGATACTGCAACTCTAGTTGACACAAAAAATGGTAAAGTGCGAATGTATGGCCGTACTATTTCAGACTCAAAAACAGGGGGTTACGGTGAGATATCTGCAGCTACAGCTCTTGAAGTTTCTTCAAATATTGGTTTTGCAAAAATGATTGATGGCGCCTATAAAGACGATCCAATAAAATTCACAGACCAATTAAAAAAATGGAAACTTGATCAAAAAATTGGCATTTCTATTTTGGGAGAAGGTGCACCTTTAATTCCTCAGGTGGGAGATGATCTTTGGAGTAAAAATGCATTGCCATCTATTTCTTACGGGTATAATTTAAAGATGACCCCACTTCAAATTTTAACCTTTTACAATG
This sequence comes from uncultured Flavobacteriaceae bacterium, assembly GCA_913060785.1. Taxonomy (GTDB): domain Bacteria; phylum Bacteroidota; class Bacteroidia; order Flavobacteriales; family Flavobacteriaceae; genus Patiriisocius. The sequence goes on from CAJXUG010000155.1 coordinate 1,398, forward strand.
CCATTGCAAATAACGGCACTATGGTTAAGCCCAGATTTGTAAAAGAAATTCGCTCCTGGAACAAGCAAATAGAAGTTTTTGGCACCCAGGTTATTATAGATCAAATTGCCTCCCAGGCTACCATTGATAAGATGCAAGAGATGTTAAAAAACATCGTAGTACGAGGTACCGGTAAAAGCCTGTACTCCAAAAACTTTTCAATGGCAGGAAAAACAGGTACTGCAAGAATAGACTATGCAGACCTTGACTCTTGGTTAAAAGATAAAAAATATGTGTCCTCGTTTGCTGGTTACTTTCCAGCAGATCAACCTAAATATTCTTGCATTGTGGTGATACACAAGCCATCTGCAGAAAAGGGCTACTATGGAGCAGATGTTACAGGGCCAGTTTTTAAGCGTATTGCCCAAAAAATATATACAGATAGCCCTCTAAAAGCAGAGATTGCTGCCAAAGATTTACTAGATGTGGCTACCCAAAGAGATTTTGATGGTTACTACCAATATACCCAACAAGACACAGCTACCATGCCAAATGTAAAAGGAATGCCAGCGATGGATGCTATTGCGCTATTAGAAAATTTAGGACTTGTGGTAAAATTAAAAGGTAGTGGAAGTGTGCAACGCCAGTCGCTAACAATGGGAGTTAAAATTAAAGAAGGTCAAGAAATTATACTCAATTTATCGTGATTACATTAAAAGACATATTGTATAAAGTTTCCCTTGAAAAAGTAGTGGGAAATACAGCCGTGGCTTTTCGTGAGTTACAGTTTGATAGCCGTAAAGTTGGTTTAGACGATGTTTTTGTTGCCATAAAGGGTACCCAAAGTGATGGTCATAAATTCATTAAAAAGGCTATTGATCAAGGCGCTTTGGCTGTGGTTTGCCAGCAAATACCAAAAGAGATTATTAATGGCATTACCTACTTGCAGGTACAAGACACCCAACAGGCATTGGCTATAATGGCATCTCATTTTTATGGAAACCCTTCCGCAGAGCTGCAACTAGTTGGTGTAACGGGTACCAATGGTAAGACAACTATTGCAACCCTGTTGTACACCCTTTTTACATCGGCAGGTTATAAGGTGGGCCTATTATCTACCATAAAAATTATCATTGGTGCTGCAGAGCATTTAGCTACGCATACAACCCCAGATAGTTTAGCTATAAATAAGTACTTACGCCAAATGGTAGACGGGGGAGTGGCCTATTGTTTTATGGAAGTAAGCTCTCATGGTATTGATCAAAAAAGGACAGAAGGCTTGCATTTTGTTGGAGGTATCTTCACGAATCTATCTCATGATCATTTAGATTATCATACCAGTTTTAAACAATACCGTGATGTAAAAAAATCATTTTTTGACGGCTTGCCTAAAACTGCCTTTGCTTTAACAAACGCAGATGATAAAAATGGTCCTGTAATGCTGCAAAATACAAAGGCTAGAAAGTATACCTACGCCTTAAAAACCATTGCAGATTATAAAGCTCAAATACTAGAAAACCAATTGCAAGGACTGCTTTTAAAAATTAATAATCAGGAATTGTGGGTAAAGCTTATCGGAAATTTTAACGCCTATAACTTGCTGGCTATTTATGCTACTGCAGAGCAATTGGGCCTTGAAGAATTAGAGATTTTACAGCTATTAAGTACTCTAGAGAGTGTGGACGGAAGGTTTCAATACTTAGTCTCTGAGGGTAAAATAACGGCAATTATTGATTATGCCCACACACCAGATGCACTAAAAAACGTACTTGAGACTATAAATACCATAAGGTCAGGTAATGAACAGCTTATAACAGTAGTGGGTTGCGGGGGAGACAGAGATGTTGAAAAAAGACCAAAAATGGGCGCTATTGCTGCCCAGTTGAGTACCAAGGTGATTTTTACAAGTGATAACCCACGCTCAGAAAATCCAGATACAATCATACAACACATTGAAGCGGGTGTGCCGCCGCAGCATTATAAAAAAACAATAGCTATTACAGACAGAAAACAGGCTATAAAAACAGCATGCCAAATGGCAAACGAGCATGATATTATTTTGGTGGCTGGAAAGGGTCATGAGACCTATCAAGAAGTTGAAGGTGTGCGCAGTGAGTTTGATGACCGTAAAACCATAAGTGAATTATTAATCGCCCTAAATAAATAAAGCTATGTTATATTATTTGTTTGATTTTTTAGATAAAACCTATGATTTACCTGGAGCTGGATTGTTTCAGTTTATCACCTTTAGAGCAGCAATGGCGGTTATTACCTCTTTGCTAATAGCAACGGTTTGGGGAAAGAAAATTATCAAGATTTTACAAGATAAACAAATGGGTGAAACCATTAGAGATCTTGGCCTGCAGGGGCAGTCAGAGAAAGCAGGAACTCCAACAATGGGTGGCTTGATCATTATTTTAGCTACACTGGTTCCTGTATTGTTGTTTGCTAAGCTGGATAACATTTATGTGATTTTATTGATAGTAACCACTCTTTGGATGGGGGCTATAGGCTTTTTAGATGATTATCTAAAAAAGTTTAAAAATGACAAGGATGGTTTGCCTGGAAAATTTAAAGTAATAGGTCAAGTTGGGCTGGGTGTCATTGTAGGGGCTACCATGTTTTTTCATAGCGATATTACTGTTAAAACAGAAAAGTTAGATCCTATTACGGGTCAAGAAATGGTAAACACCACAGGTGTAAAAACATTTAACGATGCAGAGAAAACACTGTTAACCACCATGCCCTTTGTAAGTGGAAATGAGATTAACTATGAGAAATTAGTAACCTGGGCTGGAGATGGGTACGCTTCTTACGCGTGGTTGATATTTATACCTATTGTAATTTTTATTATCACAGCAGTATCTAATGGAGCCAATCTCACCGATGGTATAGATGGTCTTGCTGCCGGAACCTCCGCTATTATAGCGGTAACTCTGGCCATTTTTGCGTGGGTGAGTGGTAATGTGATTTTCTCAGATTACCTCAATATTATGTATATCCCAAACACAGGAGAGCTTACTATTTTTATTATGGCTTTTGTTGGAGCTCTGATAGGCTTTTTATGGTACAATGCATATCCAGCACAAGTGTTTATGGGTGATACAGGGAGTTTGACCATTGGAGGTATTATTGCTGTTATTGCTATTGCAATTAGAAAAGAATGGCTGATTCCAATTCTATGCGGTATTTTTTTGATGGAAAATCTATCGGTGGTATTGCAAGTGGGTTGGTTTAAATACACTAACTGTCTCTTATACACATCTGACGCTG
>CAJXUG010000156.1:0-4575 GCA_913060785.1 uncultured Flavobacteriaceae bacterium
CGAGATTTCTGCCTGTCTCGTGGGCTCGGAGATGTGTATAAGAGACAGCCCATGGGTGCTCCCAGGATTTCTGTGGTTAAACCTATTGATAATAACATCTGGTTTAAACGTTCTGATTGCTCTTACTACATCACTTAAAACAGCGTCTTTGTTCCAAATTGCGAGTGTTTCATCAGGATGTTTTGAATAGCCAAAGTCATTAGCTCTTGTAAATAATTGTTCTCCACCATCGCTGGCGCGGGCAGCTAGTAATTCTTGAGTTCTGATGACCCCTAATAATTCTCTAATTTCTGGGCCAATTAAGTTTTGTCCTCCATCTCCTCGAGTTAAAGACAGATATGCAGTTTTTGCATGTATATCATTGGCTAAATAAGAAATTAGCCTCGTGTTTTCATCATCTGGATGTGCTGCAACATATAGCGCACTTCCAAGAAAGTTAAGCTTTTCTAGTTTGTGGTAAATCTCTGAGGCAGTTGGCTTTTGAGGTTGTTGGGCTAAAACTGCAGTAGTGCTGAGGGCAATTATAGCTGCCAAAAATAAAATTCTCATATTTTGGTATTGTTATTACAATAGATGTTTACCAAAGATATTTAAAACTTAAAATCTGCAAAATCGCTTTTTAATCTATTACTCTTTAAATTATTTTGTAGACTATATGTTTTATCTTAGGGTAGCACCAAAGTCTTTTTCAAAACGTTGCTGCAATTTGTTCATGATTTTGTCAATCTGCTTATCTGTTAAGGTCTTATTTTCATCTTGCAGGGTGAAACTTAGCGCGTAAGACTTTTTGCCTTCTGGTAGGTTTTTGCCTGTATATACATCAAAGAGGTGTACTTCTTTTAGCAAGGATTTTTCTGTCTGAAAAGCAGTGTTTTTTAAATCTCCAAATCCTACAGACTCATCTATCAGGAGTGCAAAATCACGTTTTACCTTCGGAAATTTAGAAAGTGGTTTTACAATAAAGTTATTTGTGTTTAAAAGCGATAGTATCGTGCCCCAATGAAAATCTGCAAAGAGTACTTCTGTGTCAACACCAAAATGTTTGGTTATTTTTTGATTAACCACACCAAAGCTTACAAGGGTTTGTTTTTTTAAGAATAGCGATAGCCCTTCAGAGAATAGATCACTTTCTATTTCTTTTTCTGAAAACAAAGACAATCCTAGCCTATCTAAGACAGCTGTAATTACTCCTTTAAAATAGAAAAAGTCTGCGCTACCTATTTGAGAGCTCCAGGTGTTTTCTGTCTTGTTACCTGCCACTACTAGTGATAGATGTTTTTGTTCTTCTCTAGTGGTTTCGAAATTTTTATATGTATTTCCAAACTCAAAAAGCTTTACGTTGGCCGCTTTTCGCTTGGTGTTATATGCCAGTGATTCTAGGGCTCCAAACAGCATAGATTGACGCATCACAGACAGCTCGTTGCTAAGTGGGTTTAGTATCGTTACGTTATGCTGCTCATTTAAAGTGTCAGAAAGTTGCGTGTACTTTGGTGATGTGAGAGAGTTGTTTAGCATTTCATGAAAACCAAGAGAGGTGAGCTGAGAGGCAACTTTGTTTTGCACCTGGTGGTCTTTCACTCCCACACTGCTAGCTATAGATGCATTTAGTTTTGAAGATACACCTATGTTGTTGTATCCATATACACGTAAAATTTCTTCAATAACATCTGCCTCTCTAGTTACATCGTTTCTGTAGGCTGGTATGGTCATGCCTATACCAGTTTCTGTAACGTTATTAACCTTTATCTCTAATGAGGAGAGGATGTTTTTAATGGTTTCCTTCTCTATTTTTTGACCAATTAAAGCGTTTGCTTTGTCAAAGTTTAAAAATACCTGGTGGTCTTTAATTTTCTTTGGATAGAAATCTATAATATCACTGGTCATGTTACCGCCAGTTAATTCACAGATTAAAATGGCGCAGTGCATCAGGGCGTATTCTGTTGTTTTGGGGTCTATACCACGCTCAAAACGGAATGATGCATCTGTATTGAGTCCATGACGTTTTGCAGTTTTTCTAATACTTACGGGGTTAAAGTAAGCGCTTTCTAGAAAAATACTTGATGTTGCATTTGTAACACCGCTGTCTATGCCGCCAAAAACACCAGCAATACACATGGGTTTTTCTGCGTCACAGATCATTAAATCTTCTTGGTGAAGTTCTCTTTCTACACCATCAAGGGTTGTAAATTTAGTGCCGCTAGGTAGGGTTTTTACATTTATTTCGTTACCAGCTATTTTTTTAGCATCAAAAGCATGTAATGGCTGTCCTAGACTATGTAGTACATAGTTGGTAGCATCTACAACGTTATTAACGGGTTTTAAATCAATGGCTTTGAGTCTGTTCTTTAACCAATCTGGAGATTCTTTAATACTTATATCACTTATGGTTACACCACAGTATCGAGGAGCAAGTTTTTTGTCATGCACCTTAACTTCCATTTTTAATAATCTGTTTTCAATCTTAAAATTAGTAGTGGAAGGGGTAATTAATTCTAAGGCTATGTCTTTTTGCTTTAAACCAGCACGTAAATCACGAGCAACTCCCCAGTGACTCATAGCATCTGCTCGGTTTGGTGTTAAGCCTATTTCAAAAACTATATCATTTTCAACTTTTAAAACCTCAGAGGCAAGTGTTCCAGGGGCTATATCTTTGTCTAAAACCATGATGCCATCATGAGCATTTCCAAGACCTAGCTCATCTTCAGCACAAATCATTCCTTGACTTACTTCTCCTCTAATTTTACCTTTTTTTATTTGCCAAGGCTTTCCATCTGCATCATAAAGTGTTGTTCCTATGGTGGCAACAGGTACTTTTTGTCCTGCAGCTACATTAGGTGCGCCACAAACAATCTGCACTATTTCATCAGCACCCAAATCTACTTTGGTAACTTTAAGGCGGTCTGCATTTTGGTGTTGCTCACAAGAGAGTACGTGCCCAACAACAATACCTTTTAAGCCTCCAGGGACAGAAGAAAAAGGAGTAATCCCTTCTATTTCAAGACCTAAGTCTGTTAGAAGTTCTCCAGTTTTTTTGGCATCCCAATCTGTGTTGATGAACTGTTTAAGCCAGTTGTATGAAATTTTCATAATGCGTTTTACTTATATAAGCATCAAAGATAACAATACCATGGCTTTTTGTAAGTGCTTTTAAGGTTTTCAAGCCAAGATTTTTTCAAAAAAATAGCTTAGTGAAACTATCTTTTATTTAAAAAGCTTTTAAGGCTGCCATCAAAGCCCAGCTAAGCCTATATTATGTAGGCATTTTGGGAGTTTTGTAGCTTGTTTGATTTGTTATGAAATATAGTTCCAGATATTTCTATATTTTGCTATTTGCCCGTAGGTGTTTTTTATAGCACTATTTTTTGGTAACATTAGTGAAGGATCTTTCTCTAAGGTTTGTCTTGCGTAGCTTCTAGCTATTTTTAGTATATGAGTATCTTTTACAATATCTGCAATTCTTAGATTTAACACCCCACTTTGTTGGGTGCCCATCATATCTCCCGGCCCCCTGAGTTTTAAATCTACCTCTGCAATCTCAAAACCGTCACTGGTGCCTGTCATGGTTTCTAAACGTGTTTTTGCATCTGCAGATAATTTATGGCTGGTCATTAAAATACAGTAACTCTGCTCGGCGCCACGACCTACGCGTCCTCTGAGTTGGTGTAGTTGAGAAAGTCCAAAGCGTTCTGCACTTTCTATGACCATTACAGAGGCGTTTGGCACGTTTACACCAACTTCAATCACCGTGGTGGCGACCATAATTTGTGTTTCACCTTTAATAAAACGATTCATTTCAAATTCTTTATCTGCGGGTTTCATCTTACCATGTACAATAGATATTTGATACTTTGGTTGCGGAAATTCTCTTGAGATACTCTCATGGCCGTCCATAAGGTCCTTGTAGTCTAGCACTTCGCTTTCTTGAATAAGCGGATACACAATATATACCTGTCTTCCAAGATCGGTTTGATCTTTAATAAACTTAAACACTTTAAGTCTATTGCTGTCATAGCGGTGCACTGTTTTTATGTCTTTTCTTCCGGGAGGAAGTTCATCTATAACACTAATATCTAGATCTCCATATACGCTCATTGCCAAGGTTCGAGGAATGGGCGTTGCTGTCATTACAAGTATGTGAGGAGGGTACTTGTTTTTATGCCATAATTTGCTTCGTTGGGCTACTCCAAAACGATGCTGTTCATCAATTATTGCGAGCCCTAAATTTTTAAATTTCACCTTATCCTCTAGTAGGGCATGGGTACCAATTAAGATGTTTAATTGGCCATTTTCTAGTGATTCATGTATTTCTCTTCTTTTTGAAGTTTTAGTTGAACCTGTTAATATTGATACACTGATTTTAAGGGGTTTACATAATTCTGATAAGCCGATATAGTGCTGGACTGACAAAATTTCAGTCGGGGCCATTAAACAGGCTTGAAAACCGTTGTCAATAGCTATTAACATTGATAAAAGCGCTACAATTGTTTTCCCGCTACCTACATCTCCTTGCAATAAGCGGTTCATTTGCTGTCTCTTATACACATCTCCGAGCCCACGAGACAGGCAGAAATCTCG
>CAJXUG010000157.1:0-4569 GCA_913060785.1 uncultured Flavobacteriaceae bacterium
AGATTTCTGCCTGTCTCGTGGGCTCGGAGATGTGTATAAGAGACAGGTTTTTATGAGGGCTCAAGATACTAACTCCCCATAAGATTGCCAAGATTCTAGATGTTTATTGACCCTGCCCTTAAAATTTAGCTATTCCAGATCCTCCAGGCCTCTTGGGCTTGGTACTCTAGCATTTTACTACCATTGGCTATTGTAGCTCCTTTGGCTAGTCCATGTTTTAAAAAAGTAGTCTGCCTGGGATTGTATATTAAATCAAACAAGAAGTGTTCTTTAGTAATGAAGCTGTAAGGTAGATCTGGACATTTTAATACATCTGGGGCTACCCCTTGTGGTGTTGTGTTTACTATTAAAGTATTATTTTCTATGACCTGTTTTGTTACTTGGTCATAGGTAATAGTATCTTTTGTTTTTCTTCTAGATACTGTAGTGCAGCAATATCCTAAACCATCAAGAGCATATTTAATTGCCTTTGAGGCGCCGCCATCCCCTAATATAAGTGCTGTTTTGCTTTTAGGTGTTGGGTAGTTTGCCAAGGATCTACTAAAACCGTAATGATCTGTATTGTATCCAACCAAAGTTCCATCTTCTAAAATTTTAATAGTATTTACGGCCCCAATTATGCGGGCCTGCTGGTCTAGATTATCAAGATATGGTATGATTTCTTCTTTGTATGGAATTGTAACATTTAAGCCCTTTAAAGTAGTTTCTTTTTGTACTATTTTTTTAAATAGGGCAAGGGTTTCTATGTCAAAATTATGATAACGATGTGCTAGTTTTTCTTTTTCAAACTTTTCAGTGAAATATTTTTTAGAAAAAGAATACGCTATGTTTTTGCCAATTAGTCCGTAGTTAGCCATTTGCTCTTTTTTTATACAGATGATACCAGTTAATACTTAGCGCTGCAAGAACTCCAAGTATAATAAAAGTAATTGCCAGTAGTGTAGCCCAAGAAAATTCTGAGGGAAAATACCTGTTATAACCTGTAATGATTTCTCTTGCGTTTGCATCAAGATTAATTTCTCCAAGAGTATTTCGGCTATATATTTTTTCTTTCCAAGGCCAAACTACCCCAAGAGAGCCTGCTATAAAGCCTATAATAACTGCGTAGGTTGCTTTTTTATATTTTTTTAATACAAACCCAAGCAGGTGAGATAAAGACACTAAGCCTGTTGCAGAACCTAGAGAAAACACCACCAACACCTTTAATAACCTCACGCGCTGGCTATTGTTTTTAAACGAAAAATCACCCGTTACAATTTCAGATAATGTATCAAACAAAGCATTTACAGAATCTACTAGAAGTAATACATAATTGCCTAAAAGAATTAAAATAAAAGAGCCTGATAATCCTGGGAGGGTCATTCCAGAAACACCAATAATACCACACAAAAAAACAAAAATAAGATTGTCGTTCTCACGAGCAGGCTCTAAAAAACTAATTGCTATACCTACTATAATACCGCAGGTCAAATACCCAATATTTTTTTTGTTCCAGGGTCCGAAATCTTTGGCAATGTAGATTATAGAGCCTATTATCATTCCAAAAAAAGCACTCCAAACTTGGAGTTCGTAACCAATTAGTAGGTAGTCAAGTATTTTTGAAACGCTAAAATAGCTAATAATCATCCCAAGGCAAAGTAGGCTTAGAAAGCCTGCGTTTGTGTATTGTGATAAACTTTTTAGACGCCCTCTTATTAAAAGTTTAAAGGCCTTTCTGTTTATTTTTTGAAGGGAGTAAATAAATTCTTCATAAAAACCACCAACAAAAGCTACTAAACCTCCAGAGACTCCAGGAACCTTATTGGCAGCTCCCATGGTAATTCCTTTTAGAATTAACCAGAATTTATCTAAAGCGTTTCTCTGAGTGCTCACAGCATTATGTTAGTTAGGTTTTTTTTTGTTTGCAACAAATTCTAAAAGGAATATAATCATAAAACCTGCAAGCATACAAAAAAGGGCTGCCATTATTTTAGGGTCTGCGTGATAACCCCCTGGAAGAATACTTCTTTCAATAAAAGGTATTTCTTCACCATGGCTATTTTTGCGGTATTGTAATACTTCTTTCCAAGGCCAAATTTTGTTAAGTGCACCAATCATAAATCCCGTTAAAACAGCCAGGGTAGTGTTTTTATGATTTGCAAACATCCAGTTTAATATTCCAGAAAATACTTTAAGACCCGCAATAGCTCCTAATGCAAAGACTCCAATTTTTAATAAGGCGTTACCAAGGGAGCTGATGTTAAAAGTACTTATGGATTCTATGAATTGATTTATGGCGCCAATAACGATGGTGTAGCCGCCAATTAGTAGCAGTATAAAGGCTCCAGAAATACCGGGTAATATCATAGCTATAATGGCAATAAAACCCGCAAAAAATAAAAACCAAATACTTTCTGTGTCTGCTATAGGTTTTGCAAGGGTTATGCCGTATGATAATACTGCGGCAAGTACAAGGGCAATAATAGCTTTAGGGCTGTAGTTTGTTATTTGTTTTGCAATGTATATAATACTGGCAATTACCAAACCAAAGAAGAAGGACCAAACCAAGACTGGGTATTGTCCTAAAAGTAACGTTATTACTTTGGCAAGAGATAAGATGCTAATTGCAATTCCAGTAAAAAGCGAAGCTAAAAAACCAAGATTATACTGTTGCCAAACCTTTTTTATTCCTTCTTTTTTAAAGGTTTTAAAAATACCAAAATCTAAATTATGTATGGTGGTAATCAGCTCTTCATAGATTCCAGAAATAAAGGCAATGGTTCCCCCACTAACCCCTGGAACAACATCTGCAGCGCCCATGGCTAGTCCTTTAATAGTAATACTTAATGATTGTTTAAAACTGCGTTTGGGCATATTAATGTTGTTTTACGCCCAAAAATACAGATTAAAGGGTAGTTTTTTTGTGATTCTTTATAATTTCTTTCACACTTATTTTTTCTAAAATATGAGGAAATATTTCCTCCAAAATAAGTAGAAATTCAGGCTCAATATCAAGGGCATTTTTAAGATGAAATGCTGCAGTATCCTCCTTGAGAATATCATAATAAAGCCCTGCTAACCTAAATTCTATCTCTGCAGAATCTGGATAAAATTCTGCTGCTTGTTGTAGGTTGTTTATTGCTCCTTCAAATTCTCCAAGTTTAATTAAAATATCACAACGAGTGAGCCATGTGTTTTGCTCGTAGTTTCCAAATTCTAGTGCTTTTCTATAGCCTACTTCAGCCTCTTCAAACCATTGAAGTTTTTTATTAATTTTGGCATATCTTTTCCAGTACAGTACATTTTCTGAATCTATATTAATAGCTTTTTCTATAAAATAAAGTGCTTTTTTGTAGTCTTTCTTTTTGTAATGAAAATCTGTAATAGCAATCCACCCTTTGTCTAGTAGGCCGTCCTGTTCCACACACTTGGTGTAATATTGCAAGGCCATTTCATCGTTAGTTATCTTCTCATAGCATTTACCAATACGCAATAGGGCAAAAGATGTTGGATCATCAAGGCCAAGTGTGATAATAAAACTCTCTATGGCCTCATCATAGCGTTTCATTTTCTCAAGTACCTTCCCTTTTTCTAGGTAGGCTCCAATAAACCGATCATCACTAATAATAGCAAAATCAAACGATGCTAATGCTTTCTTGTATTGTTTTAAGATGCTATACTGTTTTCCTATCTGGTGCCAGGCTACCTCCGAGTATGGGTTTTTATCTAAAAATACATTTAGATAGTGTATAGCTTCTTGATTTTGTTCTAAGTATTCAAAACAGTAAATCACATTATAGAGGGCAGAATAATCTATGTGTATTTGATCCTCTTCATCATTTAAGCACCTAATAAAGTAGTTTTTCGCATTCTCATAATCTTCTAAAAACAAATATTCCATACCTATTAAAGATAGCACATCTGCTTGGTCTAAGGTGATTTCCAATGCTTTTTCAAGCAAAACAATGGCATGTTTGTGTTGGTCTCTTCTAGAGAGAATGTTTGCTTTTTGTATGTATATTTCTTCGTTAGATTGTTCTATTTGGTATAACTCATCTAATAATATATCTGCAATATCCAGCTCATTTTCAAAAATGAACATTTCAACTTGAAATAGTTTTAAGGTAGTAGAGCTAGGGTGTTGTTGTAAACCAAGTTTTGTTGCCTTTTTGGCGAGGGCTATTTTTCCATTTTCAAGATAATGATTAATAATTTCCTCAAATTGATCTGCATCAAAAAAGAGGATATTATTGGTCTTGAGCATAGACTCAAATTTGCTAAGTGATACGTTGTTATGCTCGTCTGGGGTTGGCAATTGCATACGCAGTTATTTAATGGTTTCTCTTAAATAAAGATAGTGAGGATAATAACAGCTCTTAAGATATGCTGCAATTGTTGTTAACGAGATGTTAACAGCTCGAAATAGTATATAACCAAATGAAAAACAAGCCTTTAAAACTACTTTTGAAGGTTTATATCTCGTTGAGTACTTGCGATAAGATAGTGCATCCTTCTATAATTTCTGCATTAGAAATGGTAAGGGCTGTCTCTTATACACATCTCCGAGCCCACGAGACAGGCAGAAATCTC
>CAJXUG010000158.1:0-4548 GCA_913060785.1 uncultured Flavobacteriaceae bacterium
ATCCAGCCCTTGGCCTATCTAACGGAGAAATTGCTTCTTTGAGCAGGTCTATGCACAAATCTCAAGGATTTGGTAGCACAGGATCTCGAGGCAAACAAACAGAATACCTTGAATTTCTAAAAGGAGAATTTCCACAAGACACCACCAATATATTTGATGGTATTAACACAAGTTGGTCAAGAATAGAAGGCGGAGTGGCTATCGGCAAGGTATTAAACCCTCTTTTAGATAGCTTTAATTTTCAAGACCCATCAACAATAGTACCTCAGCTAGTGGAGGCCTACGGGCTTTTAAAAGACACAAAAAAAGGGCATTGGCGCAGTATTAAACTAAAAGAATTAGAAGAGTTAATAATAGCGTGTAGTGGTGTTTTCTTAGAAGCGGTAGCTAGTAAAGAAAGCATCAATCCAATGGGCGCATACACCCTCAAGGTAGAGGCCATTAATAGAGGAGCAAATAAAATCACGCTCTCTAAAATAACAACCGCTAGTGGGCTTATTTTATCTAGTAAGGAGATTGCCTTACTATCCAATGAAAAAGAAAACCTTGAACTAGAAGTAACTTCACAAAACAAGGTACCCTCTACCGCTTATTGGCTTAAATCTAAAGGTTCTTTAGGGATGTACAGCGCACCAAAGGATTTGATTGGATTACCACAAACACCGGCTGCAGAACAAATTTCGTTTACTTTAAAGATAGATAATACTGCCCTACAGATACTCAAAGATGTTGTTTATAAATTTAATGACCCTGTAGATGGTGAAGTTTATAGGCCTTTTAATGTGCTTCCAAAAGTCTCTGCTAGTATTGCAGAAAAAGTACTGGTATTTGCCGATGAAAACCCTCAAAAGGTTGCTGTGCATGTTAGGGCTGGAAAAGACAACATAGAGGGCACACTGCAGTTAAATGCTCCAAAGGGATGGGTTGTTTCTTCCCCGCAATTATTTAACCTAGAGCGTCAAGGAGAAACTAGCACCCTATGGTTTACAGTAACTCCGCCAAAAAATCAAAGCCAGGGGTATCTAAGACCTTTGATACAAATTGGAGATACCTATTACGACAAAGAATTAATTAATATAGATTATGATCATATACCTTACCAATCTGTGCTTTTACCAAGCAAAGCCAAGGTTGTAAGAATAAATATCGAAAAAAAAGGACAACATATTGGCTATATTCAAGGAGCTGGTGACGGCGTTGGGCAGAGCTTAGAGCAAATAGGATACAGTGTGACAAATCTTGATGTTGCAGAAATTTCAGCCCAAAGCCTTAAAAAATATGATGCAGTTGTTGTTGGAGTTAGAGCCTACAATACTATTGCTGCACTAGCTTTTGCACAAAAAGAATTAAACAAATACGTACAGGCTGGAGGTACAATGGTGGTGCAATACAACACAAGTCATAGACTCGTTACAAAACAAGTAGCCCCATACGCATTATCACTCTCTAGAGACAGGGTTACAGATGAGTTTGCTCCTGTCACTATTTTAGACCCTAACCACCCTGTATTAAACAGCCCTAACAAAATAACACAGGTAGATTTTAAGGGCTGGGTACAAGAACGAGGGCTCTATTTTCCTAACAAATGGGCAGATGAGTTTACCCCAATACTAGCAATGAATGATACAGGAGCTCCACAAACAAAAGGATCTCTTTTGGTGGCCCGCTACGGAAAAGGACACTACGTATATACAGGCCTTAGTTTCTTTAGAGAACTTCCTGCTGGCGTTGCAGGGGCTTACAGGTTATTTGCGAATATCATTTCTATAGGAAAATAGGATTTAAAAAACACATTATGGAAGAACAACAAACCACTGTATCGAAACAAAAATTTGTGTGGACACATAAATTTACACTTGTGCTTATTGTAAATGCCATCTATGTAGTACTCTTTTATTTATTAATGAAACACTTTGTATAAATGCAGCAGATAGATTGGTTTATCCTTATCGGGACATTGTTATTTATTGTGTTATATGGCACTTATAAATCAAGGGGTAGCAAAAATGTAACTCAGTACTTAAAAGGGGGAAGTGACTCTAGATGGTGGACCATTGGCCTTAGTGTAATGGCAACACAGGCAAGTGCTATTACTTTTCTATCTACACCAGGGCAAGCCTTTCATAGCGGGATGGGCTTTGTGCAGTTCTATTTTGGACTGCCAATTGCAATGGTTATTATCTGTTTGGTCTTTATACCCATATACCACAGGCTGAAGGTTTTTACTGCCTATGAATATTTAGAAACTCGTTTTGATCTTAAAACACGTACTCTTACTGCTATCCTTTTTTTAATACAGCGCGGTTTGGCCGCTGGTATTACCATCTTTGCCCCTGCTATTATTTTATCTGCAGTACTGGGCTGGAATCTAGTGATGCTTAATATTATTATTGGTGTACTAGTTATTATATATACTGTAAGTGGCGGCACCAAAGCGGTGAGCGTTACTCAAAAACAACAAATGGCAATTATATTTGGAGGAATGTTTGTGGCATTTTTACTGATATTAAATTACCTACCCTTAGACATCACATTTACCAAAGCTTTAGAGATTGCTGGTGCAAGCGGGAAAATGGAAATATTAGATTTCTCCTTTGATTTTAATAACAAGTACACTTTTTGGAGTGGTATTATTGGAGGTACGTTTCTTGCACTCTCCTATTTTGGTACAGATCAAAGCCAAGTGCAGCGCTATCTTAGCGGAAAATCTATGAAAGAAATGCAAATGGGCCTGATCTTTAATGGGCTTCTAAAAATACCAATGCAGTTTTTTATTCTTTTGGTTGGAGTGATGGTTTTTGTGTTCTACCAATTCAATTCTTCTCCCCTACACTTTAATCCTAGCGCAGTAAACGATGTATTAAACTCTCCCTATGCAGCGCAATACCAAGACCTACAGGATAAAAAAAACACCCTAGAGATTGCCATCAAAGAGCAGCAATTAAACTATGCAGTGTTAGACAACCAAGGGCAAAAACAAACCGTGCTTTTAGATATTAAAGCATTGCAATCACAAGAAGATCAGCTAAGAATATCATCTAAAGAGTTGATAAAAAAAGCAAACCCAAAGGCAGAAACCAATGATAAAGATTATGTTTTTATACATTTTATTTTAAACAATCTTCCAAGAGGTCTAATTGGTTTACTATTGGCAGTTATCTTAAGCGCCGCAATGTCTTCAACAGCCTCAGAGCTTAATGCTCTAGGCTCTACAACTACCATAGACCTATATAGGCGCAACAATCAAGGAAGGAGTGACAAACACTACCTAATGGCCTCAAAAGGCTTTACGATGCTCTGGGGAATCATAGCTATTGGGGTTGCCTGTGTGGCCAATTTATTTGAAAACTTAATAGAGCTTGTAAATATAATAGGTTCTATTTTCTACGGAAATGTACTTGGGATTTTCTTGCTTGCCTTTTTCTTTACCTACGTTAAGAGTAGGGCCGTGTTTATTGCCGCTATTATCACCCAAGGAATTATTGTATACATATGGTGGATTGACCTTATGCCTTATTTGTGGCTAAATGTTGTAGGAGCTACCCTAGTAATTGCAATTGCATTTATCTTGCAAGTTGTAAGCCTAGATAAAAACAAAGGTCTTGAAGTGTAAATAGAATACTAATAAAAAAATCCCTTTCAATAAGACAAGGTCATTGAAAGGGATTTTAGGTTTTAAAAAAGAGAAATTACTTAGCCCCCCATTGTTTTAAAGATTTTTTATTAAGGGCAACATAATCCATGTTTCCAGCTTCCTGAGCTTGAGCCATAGAAGCCTTTGCAGCTTTTATAGCGCCTTTAATATCCCCAGATTTTGCATAAATCAAAGACTGTTGTCTTTTGTACCAAAATGCAGTAGTATTTAAAGATACAGCAGCGTCAATCCAAGTTTTTGCTTTATTTACATCTTTATCTGCCTCTAGGTAATACACAGCAGCGCTGTAATAATCTGCGGCGCTTGGTGTACCCATTACTTTATCTATACTGGCGCTTACCATTTTATCTGTCATTACATTAAAACCAACAGACACGTAGGTTTTATCCCAAATTATGGCAAGAGTAGCACCGTCAATCTTAATGTCATTTATAGCCATCGTGAAGGTTTCTACACTAGTTGGCATCTGGTAGGTTTTTGCAACAACTTTTGCAACAACTTTTGAATCATCCCACTGCTTTGGTGTTCCCCAGTTTTGAGTATCATTATAAAAATAAACCTCCCAATTTACCGCACCTGGCTTGGTAAAAATTGCATAAGTTCCAGCCTTCACTGTTGCTTTTCCAATCAAAACATCATCACTAAAGGTAATCATAGAGTTTTGGTTTGCACCCGTACGCCACATGGCATCAAAAGGAACCAAACCACCAAATATGGTTCTGCCTTTTACAGAAGGTCTAGAATATTTTAAAGTAACATCTGTAAGTCCAACAGTTTGCTCTAGGGTTTGCATTGGGCTTGGCGCAGGTGTTTTAATTTGTGCTTGTGTTACAAGGGTAAACAAGAACATTGCAGTGTATAAAATTATTTTTTTCATTAGAAATAGTTAAGTG
>CAJXUG010000159.1:0-4540 GCA_913060785.1 uncultured Flavobacteriaceae bacterium
TAATCTGTGATGGGAGCTGTGATAGCAGGCGCGTCATTAACCTGCAACTCTAAAGCTACAATACTAGAACAATCAGGGAATAAAACATCTACCACACGGGCATAAATAATCTGAAAACCTTGTACTGTGTTATCGTAAGCCGTTGGCGTTAGGATAGGATTAACAACTCCTTGGGCATCTGCAAGAGTTTCAAAATAGGTCACAAAATAATCTGGATTACCACCGGTAATCTCCAAATCTTTAGTTGTTAAATCAAAGGTAGCAAAGCCATCATTTGGAAGGCTGTCACAAATATTATACGTAGATGGAACAAGAGCATCTGGAGCAATTACTTGCAGCTCTAAAGGCTGTACACCATAACAACCAGTACCGGCATCATCTACTCTCACAAAAATTATTTGTGGGTTGGTAATATTGGTGTAAATATCTGGTAAAGGTAGCCCTCCAGCCTCGGCTAACGCCGCACTAAAATAATACCCTCTCAATGAATAATCTGGATTACCACCTAAAATAGCAGCATCATTAAACGTTAAATCAAACTGCGTAAAGCCATCAGCAATGTCATCTTCACATAAGGCATATGGAGTAGGCACATCAAACAGTGGACGCGGAATTACAAAAAGCTCGAAGGTTCCCTGCTCGACACACTCATCAGCATCCTCTATCCTTACAAAAATAGTCTGGGGGTTAGTGATATTAGTATACGCATCGGCAGGCAGTATAGCTCCCACTCCTACGGCAGCATCTAAAGCTGTTTCATGATAGGTAATGGTTAATCCTGTTGGATCTGCAACTACTATGGTATCATAGGTAGTTAAATCAAAGATCGTAGCCTGATCAGCAATTGGGTCATCACAAAGCTCATAGGTGCCAAAAGCGCCAATATCTGTGGCTGGCAATACAATGAGTTCTAACTCAGTAACATCAAAACATCCTGTAACAGCAATCTCTATACGGGCAAATACAATTTGTGAATTACTAATATTAGCGTAAGGAGATAGTAAGGCTGTAGCTAGATCACCCACCTGGGCATCTGCCAAAGTGAGGTAGTAATTTACAAAAACACCTGTTTGAGCTCCGATAATATCTGCATCGGCCAAGGTTAAATCAAAAAGAGCAACATCATCTGCATTGTTATCACAACGCTCTAAAGCTGCTGGAGGAAATGGTATGGGTAGTGGATTTACAAATAAATCCAGCTCAGTGGTATCGAAACAACCTGTAGTTAAATTACTTATTCTAGGATATACCGTTTGAGGATTACTCGTGTTTGTATAAGGTAAAACCAGTACAGGAGTACCAGCATCTGCATCTTCGGGAGTTAGATAATACGTTACACCTAAGTTGGAATCTCCACCCGTAATTTCAGTATCCTTTAAAGATAAATCAAACTCCGTAAAACCATCTGCTACAGCATCATCACAAAGCTCAAATAGCGTTGGAACGTTAAAAAGAGGAAGTGGATTTACAAACAAATCAAAAGTACCTATAGTAACACAACCATCTGTGTTAACAACCCTTACAAACATGCCTTGAGGATTAGATAAATTAGTGTATGCATTGGCAGGATCTATAAATGGAATACCGGCAGAGGCAGAAGCAGCAGTCTCGTGATACGTAATCGCTAATCCTGTAGGATCTGCAGCAATTTGAAAATCCCACTGCGTGAGATCAAAAACAGTAATACCATCTGCAACATCATCATCACAAAGCTCATAGGTTGGTAAAGGCTCCGCTAGTATAACAATTAGCTCCAACTCTGTGATATCAAAACAGCCTGTTAAGGTTTTCTCTATCCTTCCATATACTGTTTGAGGACTTGTGATATTTGTATAAGGAGAAGCAAGAGCCGTGGCAGGATCTCCAGCCTCGGCCAAAGCCAAAGTGAGATAATAATTTACAAAAACATCGCTCTGGCCACCTATAATATCTGCGTCGGCCTGGGTTAAATCAAACTCATCAATACCATCTGTATCTGTATCACACTCCTTTAAAGAAACAGGAACATTTGCAAATGGAGTATCTAAAACAGTTAAGGTAAAGCTATCTATAATAAAACAACCTGTAACTGCGTCTGCAATACGCGTCCAAATAGTTTGAGGATTAGAAGTGTTGGTATATAACAGAGGTAATACCGGGGTCCCAGCTTCTGCCTCTAAAAGACTCTCATGATAGCTAACAACAAAAGCAGGATCATCACCAGTGGTGATAGTAGTAACCTCACTTAAATCAAACTCGGTACTCTCATCCAAAACACCATCATAATCACAAAGAGAGAGATCTATTGGCGCAGTATATACTGGAAGTGGATTTACAATTAAGTTGAACTGACTTATAGCAGAGCAACCATCTGTATTTTCTAAACGAACAAATATAATTTGTGGACTACTTGTATTGGTATATGCGTTGGCTGGATTAATTGCATTGATATTGCCCTGGGCATCACCAATAGTTTCATAATATGTTATTACAAGACCTGCAGGAGTTGCTGTTACCTGGGCACCCCAAGAGGTTAAATCAAAAAAAGTGGCACCATCTGCATCATCATCACAAAGCACAAAATCTGGAATAGGGTCAATAAAAACAGGAGTATCAAAAACTATAAGCTCAAGGGCAACGGTGTCAAAACAACCTTGTGACAACTCCTCAAGACGAGCAAAAACAATTTGAGGATTAGCAGTATTTTGATATGGAGAAACCAAAGCAGTTGTAATATCACCTAAATCTGCAGCTGCTTGAGTTTCATAGTAGGTAACAAAAACATCTACATTACCTCCAATAATTTGAGCATCAGCATCGGTAAGAGTAAATAACGCAACACTATCATTATTATCATCACATATAGTTAAGGCATCAGGAATACCAGGCACCGGTAATGGAAAAAATTCTACGATTATTTCGTCTGAGGCAATACAACCAGAAGAGGTAATAACCTCTAAACGATATTCACCAGGAGTATCGATGGTTAGATCTGGATCTGTCTCACCTGCAATTACAATAAAAGTTCCTGTAACTACATCAAAAACAAACCATTGATAGGATGTGCCAGAATCAATAACTGTTTCAATTGTGGTTGTAGATCCTTCACAAGGAGCAGTTCCATTTGCTATGGTAATATCTTCTCCAATGTTTATATTTATTTCAGAAAGTTGTACAATGACATCAAATTCATTATTATCTTCATTGTTTTCACTCAAAATTCCAGTACCGGTTCCATCATCATCTACAACCGCAGTTAGTGTGAATATTGCTGGAATTGGGGGAGGAATATTTACAACAACACTACCACTCTCATTGCCATCAATTGGTATTTCAGTTACTGTTATAGATTGTCCTACTAAAACATCATCTACATAAAAAGCAATTGGAATTCCCGCAGCAAGGGGCTCTGTGGCATTTACATTAAACACTGTGTAATCAATTTCAAGATCACCATTGTCACACAAAATACCAATTTGGTCGACAACAATTGTTGCATCAGGTAGTTCAGAATTAACACTAGTAACTACATTATGAACAATAACTAAATCTTGGCTAGAGGTTAATTGTATATCAACATCAGTATCACCAGGAGCCACAACACCATCTACATCATAAAAATCCAAATCCATGTTATATAAATCTGCAGAATTAGTGTAAGAATTGGTGCCATTAAATGCATTATTACCTGGGTTTAATGCATTGTTCATAATGGTTCCATTAATACGCAATGTTTCATTATTAGCAATACCAGCATCACCTTCCCAAGCTAAAAAACCAATTTTAGCAAAATCTGAACTTGCTATATCAAGATTATCTAATGTGAAATTAATTTGAGGATTTGAATTTGCTACAAAATCAAAACCATCAAAAACAGATATTTGATTCAGTGGAAGTGTAAAATCTTCATAAACAACAATAATAGACCAGCCTCCAAAATTTGTACCTGTTTGGCAATATTCGCCCTGGGCTAAGGCATCTTGTAAATCTAAATCGGAAATGGTGTAAGTTCCTGTTCCGTTAAATGTAACAAAAGCTGTAATATCGGCAAATGCTCCAAAAAAAAGTCTTCCTTGAAAATTAAGGGCGAAATTTCTTGTAGATGGAATAGAAACATTAGCAGCACCTTTACTAACGGTGACATCAAAATCTCCAGTACCAGAACCTGCCCAATACAAAAGTGCAGATTTAATTGATTGTCCAGGTAAAAGAGTTAAATCTGCAGAACTTTCTGTTAAAATATCACAACCTCCTCCGCCTCCATTTTCTTCTAAATTTAGTGTATTACCTAAAGCCGTAAAATCATACTGTCCATTAAATTGCTGGAATAATTCTATGGGTTCTTGAGCTATTAAAGAAAATGGTAAAAGCCAGAAAACAAGTGAAAATAAAAGGTTTTTCATGCAAAATAATTTTTACACGCAAAATACAAAAAATTTGAGGTTTTAATTCTTTTATTAGATTAATAGGAGATACAAAAAACCTCTCCATACTAATATGGAGAGGTTTTTTACTTTGTGAGCAAAAGGAGCTTTTACTATCTCTTCAAACTAAAATGTCC
>CAJXUG010000160.1:0-4533 GCA_913060785.1 uncultured Flavobacteriaceae bacterium
ACGAGATTTCTGCCTGTCTCGTGGGCTCGGAGATGTGTATAAGAGACAGTATTTTTATTGACGATAGAAATATTGGAGGCATGAAGAGCTGGGGAGAAATTTACCAAGAAATTATCGGGGAACTAAGCCCCCAAAAGCCAAGCAAGAAAAAAGGTTGGTTTAACTTTTAATAGGACTATGATTATAACAAAATCTAGAGAAGAAATAGCACTAATGAGGGAAGCTGCGTTAGTTGTTTCAAGAACATTAGGAATGCTAGCCAAAGAGGTAAAGGTTGGTGTAACCACCAATGAATTAAACACCATGGCAGAAGCCTACATTCGCGAGCAAGATGCAGTTCCTGGATTTTTAGGTTTGTATGACTGCCCCTCCACACTTTTAACTAGTGTAAATGAGGCTATTGTTCATGGACTCCCTACAGACATCCCACTAAAAGAAGGTGATATTGTTAGTATAGATTGTGGCGCAATAAAGCACGGCTTTTATGGAGATCATGCCTATACTTTTGAGGTAGGTGAGGTAGCTCAAGAAACAAAAAAATTACTCCAAGTAACTAAAGAATCCCTCTATATTGGTATACAGGAGTTAAAAGCTGGAAACCGCGTTGGCGATGTTGGTTTTGCTATCCAAAACTACTGCGAAAGCCATGGGTATGGCGTTGTGAGAGAATTGGTAGGACACGGGCTTGGTAAAACCATGCACGAGGATCCAGAAATGCCTAATTATGGCCGCAGAGGTCGTGGCAAAAAATTTATAGAAGGAATGACTGTTGCCATAGAACCTATGATTAACCTTGGTACACGCCGTATCAAACAACTTAAAGATGGCTGGACCATTGTGACCCAAGACGGGAAACCAAGTGCACATTTTGAACATAATATAGCCATTGTTGATGGGCAGCCAGAGCTGTTATCTACTTTCGATTTTGTGTATAAGGCCCTTGGAATAACAAGTAACGAAGAAGATCCTTACAGAAAGAAATAACCTGAATATACTTTTAGGACAATACCTTTAATAGTTTAAAATTTCAATAATTTTTTCTTTTACTTTTTCTGTAGAGGGTATCATTGTTTGCTCTAATACGCTGTTGAGTGGTATGGCTGGCATATTCTCAGATCCAATGATCATCACGGGAGCATCCAAAGACTGGAAGCATTCTTCCTGAATACGTCCTTGCAAAGCTCTACTAAAACTATTTTCACTTGGCTCTTCTGTAACCACCAAACACTTACCGCATTTGTTTACAGAGGCAAAAACAGTAGCATAATCTAGAGGATGTAGCGTGCGCAAATCTACAATCTCTACAACATCCTGAAGACCAAGTGCTGCAGTAGCATTTATTGCCCAGTGTACTCCCATACCGTAGGTAATAATAGACAAGGTCTCATCTTCCTCTTTTTTCCAAATTTCTTGCAGTACCCAAGCCTTCCCAAAAGGAAGCATGTAATCTTCACTAGGCTCTACACTTGTTGCTCCTTTTGTTCCTGGCACTTTAGACCAATAGAGAGCTTTATGCTCAAAAATAACCACAGGATTTGGATCGTAATAGGCTGCTTTTATAAGCCCTTTTAAATCTGCACCGTTACTTGGGTAGGCTATTTTTAATCCTCTTATGTTACTTACCACACTCTCCATAGAGGAGGAGTGATACGGCCCGCCACTTCCATAGGCACCAATAGGCACTCTGAGTAACATTGACACAGGCCATTTACCATTAGAGAGGTAACAACTTCGTGACACTTCTGTAAATAATTGATTAAGCCCTGGCCACAAGTAATCTGCAAATTGCACCTCAACAATTGGCTTTAGGCCAACAGCGCTCATCCCCACGGTAGATCCTACAATAAAGGCTTCTTGAATGGCTGTGTTAAAGACCCTATTGTCACCAAATTTTTGGGCTAAGGTTGCGGCTTCTCTAAACACACCGCCAAGTCTTCCTCCAACATCTTGCCCGTACAACAAACACTCTGGGTGCTTTGCCATTAGTTCTTCAATGGCAAACAATGCGCAATCTACCATCACCACTTTATCTGCTCCTTTTGGGGTGCGCTCCCCTACTTCTTGTGTTATTGGTGTTGGCGCAAAATCATGGGTAAACAAATCTTCAGCAGAAGGGTCTTCAGCGGCTATCGCGCTGCTTAGAGCCTGTTGTACACGGCTCTCAATATCTTTTTCTATAGTTTGTATTTCGGCCTTAGTGGCACCCTGCTGCTGCAGTAGTGCAAGCATTTTAGGATACGGATCCTCAGATCTTGCCTGCTCCAAATCATCTCTGTAAAACTCCATGCGCACACCAGAGGTATGGTGATTTAATAAAGGAACCTTGGCATGTATTAAAAAAGGGCGTCGCTGGGTTCTAATTTTCTCAAGCACCTCTTTGATTGTGTTGTAACTTTGCTCGAAATCTGTTCCGTCAATGGAGATGGCCTCTAGACCATGAAATCCTGCAGCGTACTGGGCAGCATTTTGAGCTCTAGTTTCTGCAGCATTGGCAGAAATATCCCAGCCATTATCTTGTACTAAATACAAAATAGGCAATTGTTTTAAAGCAGCCATCTGGAAGGCTTCTGCAATTTCACCCTCCGTTACACTTGCATCACCTAAAGAGCAAACTACCACTGGGGCGTCTTGTGGCTTATAGCTAGAAAGCTTCTCTGCCTCTTTATACCAAAAACCCATCGCTACTCCAGTAGCTGGTATCGCTTGCATACCAGTGGCACTACTTTGGTGGGGTATTTTAGGTTTGTCATCATCTCTCAAACTGGGATGACAGTAGTAGGTTCTACCACCAGAGAATGGATCGTCTTTTTTTGCCAACACCTGGAGCATCAACTCATAGGGAGTCATGCCAATAGAGAGTAGCATCGCATCATCCCGGTAGTATGGAAACAAATAATCTTGAGGCATTAACTGCATACCAAGAGCTGTTTGTATGACTTCATGACCACGAGATGTAGCATGTACATACTTAGAAACAACTTTAAAATTATCTTCATACACCTGGGTCATTGCTTTTGCAGTAACCAAGTTTTTAAAGGCTTCTAAGATTAATTCTTTGGTGATTTTCATGCTATACTATTCAAAAATATGTTACTGTGTGTGTTTTTTATAAGGCTGCTCCTAGGCTTGACCTAAGAATCTAAAAGGAGCGGTTTATATCAAAATTTTCCATGTTGTCGGCAATACGCTTTAAAAAAGAACCTGCAAGATGCCCATCTACAATTCTGTGATCAAAGGACAGAGACAAATACATCATGCTTCGTATTTCGATAGTATCTCCCTGGGGTTTTTCTATTACCTCAGCGCGTTTTTTTATAATTCCTGTTGCTAAAATAGCTGCTTCTGGCTGGTTAATAATAGGGGTTCCCATCAAACTACCGAAGGTTCCTACATTACTAATGGTAAAGCTACCTCCTTTGATATCATCTGCCTTTAAATTTCCAGAACGAGACTTTTGTGCCAGCTCATTAATAGCGCCAGCAAGGGTTTTTAAGTCTTTCTTGTCTGCATTTTTAACCACTGGAACAATTAAATTTCCAGAGGGCAGCGCTGTTGCCATTCCAATATTTATATCCTGCTTTACTATAATGTTTTTTCCGTCAAGGGATGCATTTATCATCGGGAAATCCTTGATAGCATTTGCGACTGCCTCTATAAATAGCGGTGTAAAGGTTAGCTTCTCTCCATGGGTCTTTAGAAATAGCACCTTATTTGTATTTCGCCATGCAACCATATTAGTTAAATCTGCCTCAACATAAGCAGTTACATGAGGAGAGGTATGCTTACTATACACCATATGGTCTGCAATCATTTCTCGCATGCGGTCCATGGGTATAACCTTACCACTACCTTTATCAAATTTTAAATCGGGAATACTATACCCCTGGTTTTTGCTTTCTAGTTGCCCAAACTGAAAAGGCCTGCCCGCTTCTATATAACTTGTAACATCTGTTTTACGCAAACGACCATCTAGACCACTACCCGTTATACAGGCTAGCTCTTGGTAGCTAATGTGATGTTTTCTAGCCATACTATCTACAAGAGGAGAAATAAAAACGTTGTCGTTTACCTTTAAAATGGCTTTAGTCGCTAAGGGTTTTTTAGTAGTAGTAGTATCACTTGTAATTATATCTTTCTGGGGAGCGTTTTTTAAAGGAGTTTTAGCAGCAGCTACTTCATTAGACAATGACAACAAAGCAATGGTTTGCCCTACTTGAACAATATCATTCACGGCAGCCTGGTGAGAAATCATCACTCCAGAGCCTGGAGCAGGCACTTCATTATCTACCTTATCTGTGGCAATTTCAACAAGAATATCACCCTCTTGGAAAGCAGCGCCCTCCTCCACCAACCAATTAAGTATGGTGCCCTGGGTAATACTCTCGCCCATTTTAGGCATGTTAAATGCAGTTTCTGTCATACCACTTCTGTTTTGCTTTTAATGTATAAAAATACAAAAAATGCAATTTAAACAATATGTATTACCCTGTCTCTTATACACATCTGACGCTGCCGACGAAGAGGATAGTGTAG
>CAJXUG010000161.1:0-4504 GCA_913060785.1 uncultured Flavobacteriaceae bacterium
TTGCTCTGTAGGTTAGCCAAATACTGAGCGGGAACATGATAAAAGTGCTAAGCCAAGTGGCAATAAAGGGATGAAGGGTACCGTCTTCGGCACTATTTTTCGCAAAAATACCAATGAAATGGTAGGTTAAAAAAAGTAAGATTGCTACTACCATTGGAAGTCCCATACCACCTTTGCGAATAATAGCCCCTAGTGGAGCTCCAACAAAAAATAAAATGATACATGCAATGGGGAGCACCTGCTTGTCATGCAATGACATCTCATATTTGTTCAGGCGTTTTGTTTTTATTCTATAGGCTTTTTTCTTTGCATCTATAGTTTGCAAAGTACCTTTTGCATTGTTTAAAGCCATTTTAGCAATTTCTGTCTGGCGTTTCTCTGTAAATAAGTCCATATAAGAATTTAGACTATCTGCCAGCTTTTTTGATTTTGTT
The DNA here is from genome assembly GCA_913060785.1 of uncultured Flavobacteriaceae bacterium. Classification (GTDB taxonomy): domain Bacteria; phylum Bacteroidota; class Bacteroidia; order Flavobacteriales; family Flavobacteriaceae; genus Patiriisocius. The sequence continues at coordinate 435 of CAJXUG010000161.1, forward strand.
TTCTTGTTCTTGAATTTAGAAACTCCAGCTCTGTAATAACTATTATTTGCGAATGTTTGAATGTCTTTACTGTACTCTTTTGAGAGCGAATCTATTTCCACAAATAGCTCCCGAATGTTATACATGTTTTGGTTGCTTAGGTCATTTTCTCTATCTATATCAGTATTGTTTAACTCTGTGAGGTCAATATTTACTGTGTATTGTTTAAAGTCTGTTTTTGCAAAAGGCATTCGCTTTTGTTTTTTAATATCTTTTTCTTGAATATCTTCATACCTAGAGCCATCGTTTAGAATTAATGATAAGGTATTACTACCTTCTTTACTTTTAAACTCTCCGGTTTGAGCTATGGTAACTATATAGTTACCGTTAGGTTTTGATGGGTTCTTTTCATGAATAATAATGCCTGTAAGAAATTCATTATTCTCCCCATATTTCTCGTCTACTTTAATATTGAAACCTTCTCCAATTTGGCTAAACTGACCTTCGCTAATAACCATTGATGGGCTCACTTGAGCAAGGTTTCTGCGCAAGTTTTGCCATTTATATTCAGAATAAGGAATTATATTATTTGCAAAGAAGAAAGCAGTTAAGGCCAAAATAGATATAAAAACAGTGAGGCTTCTCATGGCTCTTTGTAGAGAAATTCCCGTAGATTTCATTGCAGCAAACTCATATCGTTCAGAAAAACCTCCAAAGACCATTAATGAGGTAACTAATATTGTAAGGGGAAGTACCAAGGGTATGAGCTTAGGAGTAAAGAACCATAAAAACTTTAAAATAATTATAAAGTCAATGTCTTTGCCGGCTAATTCTGCGATGTACAACCAAATGGTTTGTAACACAAAAATAAACATCAAAATAACAAAGACGCTAAAAAACGTCTTGAGGTAAGAAATCAATATGTATTTGTCTAGTATCTTCAAACTAAGAGGTTAATCTAGCTGGTTAATATAATATCCATCGGTTGTGTACTTTTTTTGGTCAAAAGTAAACAGGCTATCTGAAAGGGGTAGATTGGTTTTAAAAGATTGTACCGTTAAGGTGTATTTTGTTCCCTTGCTATCTATTTGTATTAGTTTATAGATGTGCTTTGTTTTTTTGTCTATACCAAGATGAATTTTTTTAATTTCAGCATTACTATCTATAGGGGTTAATTTTACAAACTGAATTTTTCTTCCTTTTATGTTTTCAATAATTCCCATTTTAGAATCATACCCTTTTTCATAGAAAGTTAACATTTGAGAGGGTGTTATGTCTTTTTCATCTTCAGGGTTGTATAAAGATATGGTTACCTCCTCATCCTCTGGGACAATGGTGTAAATGGATGTGCCATCAAACATACGGGTGATGTCAAGCATGTTTAGTACATAGTTGTCATCCAAAAGGGTAAGGTCTCCAAAGGTTTGTTGATTGACACCCTCCTTTTGGTTGGTGAGAGTGTATTTAAATTTAATTTGGATATTGTCATAGCTTCTAACTTTTGCTGAAACCTCACTCAGTAGAGTAGTTGCTTGTTGCCCATAACTTGTGCTTGAAATTAAAATGATAAGAATGCTTAAGACTGTTTTCATAATTTTTATTCGTTTTCCAATAGTTGGTTCAGCGCTTCAAGGGTAGGAACAGAAACACTTCTAGCCTTGCTACCTTCAAAAGGGCCAACAATACCGGCAGCCTCTAATTGGTCAATAATTCTACCTGCCCTGTTATACCCTAATTTTAATTTACGTTGCAGCAAAGAGGCTGATCCTTGTTGTGCAATTACAAGCACTTCTGCAGCTTCTCTAAACATTACATCTCGTTCATTTATATTATTATCAAGATTTGTGCCACCTTCCTCACCTACATATTCTGGTAAAATATAGGCTTCTGGATATGCTTTTTGATTTCCAATATAATCTGTTATATCTGCTATCTCTGGGGTGTCAACAAAAGCACATTGTATTCTTACCAAATCGTTTCCTTGGGTGTAAAGCATATCTCCACGGCCAATTAATTGATCTGCACCACCACTGTCTAGAATTGTACGAGAATCAATTTTGCTTGTCACTCTAAAGGCAATACGTGCCGGGAAGTTCGCTTTTATGATACCTGTAATTACATTTACAGAAGGACGTTGGGTTGCTACAATAAGGTGAATACCAATAGCACGTGCCAATTGAGCTAGTCTAGCTATGGGAGTTTCCACCTCTTTTCCAGCCGTCATTATTAAATCTGCAAATTCATCAATAACAAGAACTATGTAAGGTAAAAATCTATGGTCTTCCTCTGGATTTAACTTTCGTTCTTTAAACTTGGTGTTGTACTCTTTTATGTTACGGACATAGGCGTTTTTTAATAAATCATAGCGATTGTCCATCTCTACGCACAAAGAGTTTAAGGTAGTAATAACCTTATTTGTGTCTGTAATAATAGCATCTTCATCTCCGGGTAATTTGGCTAGGTAATGACGCTCAATTTTGTTAAATAAAGTAAGCTCTACTTTTTTGGGATCTACCAGTACAAATTTTACTTCGGCTGGATGTTTTTTGTACAAAAGCGAAGTGAGTATTGCATTGAGTCCTACAGATTTACCTTGCCCTGTGGCACCTGCCATTAGTAAGTGAGGCATTTTTGCTAAATCTACCACAAAGGTCTCGTTGCTAATTGTTTTACCAAGGGCAAGAGGTAATTCCATCTCTGCGTTTTGGAATTTCGGAGAAGCAATAGTAGAACGCATTGAAACTGTTTTTGGGTTTTTGTTTGGCACCTCTATACCAATAGTCCCACGTCCAGGGATTGGTGCTATGATTCGTATCCCGAGTGCAGAAAGTGAAAGCGCAATGTCATCTTCTAGGTTTTTAATTTTTGATATGCGTATTCCGGCATCTGGAACAATTTCATATAATGTAACGGTTGGACCTACCGTAGCTTTAATACTAGCAATACCAATTTTATAATTATTTAGTGTTTCTACAATGCGGTTTTTGTTTTCTTCAAGCTCTTCTTGATTGATAGTAATGCCTTGGCCTGCAGTATAGTCTTTTAGTAATTCTATGGTTGGAAATTTGTAATTGCTAAGCTCTAGAGTAGGGTCAAACTCTCCAAAATCTTTTACAAGTCTATCGCTTAAGTTTTCTACAACTACTGCTTCTTCTTTGGTTTGTTCAATTTCCATAGAAAGCCCTTGGTCTGGAGCCTCTACTGTTGGTGTTTCTTGGGTAGTTTTTGTTGAGGTATCATTGGTATTTTGAGAGCTGTCCAATGAACTATTACTGCTACTTGAAGGTGTTGTGTCAAGAGGGATCTCTTTGTGCGTAGTAGGATTGCTATTAGTTTCTGCTACAGGAGTGTTACTTGATTGATTAACACCTGTACTGCTTGGAGCTTGATTGAAATCTGTGGCAATTTCTTTTTTTGTTCTTTTAAAGGCGCCTTGAATTTTTTCTGGAGTTATGTTTAATCGTAAAACCAAATAAACAATAGCAAAGAATGTCATGGATAGTACCGTTCCAATAAGACCCATGTAGTCTTGCATAAAATCATTTATTTCAAAACCAATAACACCACTTAAAATAGAGCTGTTACCGCTAAAGAAACCAAAAAACACAGAAAGCCATATCATCACTAGCACGCCCCAAAACCAAAACTTTTTTAATCGTTTTTTTGTAAAATCAAAAAAGAGATAAATACCTGTAAGGGTAACAAGGCTTGCGAAAATAAACCCTGCAATCCCAAATCCTTGATACATGCACACATACGCTATGTTACTTCCAAAAGTACTAAGCCAGTTTTCTGTTTCAAGATTTCTATTTGCTATACCTATAATGCTTTGATCTGCCTGCCAAGTAAAAAGAAAAGATGTAAAAGAAAATAATAACGCAACACCAAGAAGAGCTAAGAAACTTCCTAGCAGTATTTTTTGTTGCTTAGAGAGAGAAAACGAGATGGGTTTTCTTGGCTGTTTTTGTTTTTTTGGTCTAGTTGGTTTCTTTATAGCCATGTAGTGTGAGGTGTCTCAAACAAAAATACAAATTGTTATGAGTCTGTCTCTTATACACATCTCCGAGCCCACGAGACAGGCAGAAATCTCG
>CAJXUG010000162.1:0-4493 GCA_913060785.1 uncultured Flavobacteriaceae bacterium
TTTCTGCCTGTCTCGTGGGCTCGGAGATGTGTATAAGAGACAGGCCTTGTTGTACAGCAGAAATGTTCTGCCGTTTTAGATCGTTTTGTTTTTTCTGTTTTTAAAATAAGTCTGTTTTTGTGCTTTCATTTGTTCAAAAAAAGTAGAGACTTTTTGGTATCTTTATATTTAAAATATATCCTATTGAAAAAGTTATTTATAGGTGCTATTGCACTATCGTTTTTTGCTTGTACTAACCAAACAAAAACTATTTTGGCAGAGGTTGATCAAACAACGCCTCATGATTTCATGTTCATGCAACGCGCGTATCCTAGCGGGCAATTAAATACAAGTGCCTTTAGAGAGGCAGTGCAGTGGAAAAAGAAAAATAGTTCACAAGAAAAGGCAGTCTCTGAGCTCTGGGAATTTGTGGGGCCATTAAATACTGGTGGTAGAATAACAGATGTAGAAATTCCTTTAAATGATGCCAATACCTATTATGTAGGTACTGCCTCTGGTGGTATTTTTAAGACCATAGACGGCGGTGCTACATTCAATCCTATTTTTGATGATCAAGAAATGCTCTCTATTGGTGATATGCAGCTTTCAAAAAACAATCCAAACACCATTTGGGTTGGAACCGGAGAGGTAAATGCAGGAGGAGGCTCTTTGGCCTATGATGGTGATGGTGTATACCGCTCTACAGATGGTGGAATGTCTTGGGAGCCTCGAGGATTACCTAATGTGGGCAGTGTAGGTAAGGTGCTTATTGATCCTAATGATGACAACACCATTTTTGTTGGAGCTATGGGCCCTTTGTTTAAAAATGATCCCAATAGAGGGGTTTATAAAACCACTGATGGTGGCGCCTCTTGGAATCAAGTATTATTTATAAGTGATAAAACGGGTATTATAGACATGGCCATACACCCTACCAATGGAGCTATTGTTTATGCCGCCGCTTGGCAGCGAGAACGAAGACCAAATAATAGAATTTACGGTGGTGAAGAGTCTGGTCTTTACAAGTCTATAGATGGCGGCTTAACCTGGACACAGATGACAAGTGGCCTACCATCACAAGGTGCTCAAAAAGGGCGTATAAGTATTACTATTTCTGAGTCTAATCCAGCTGTTTTATATGCTAGATATGCAGATGCATTAGGTAATATCCAGGGAGTGTACCGTTCTGCAGATGGCGGAGAATCCTGGGAAACCCGTAATTCAAGCCAATTAACAAATGTTGGATTTCACTGGTGGTTTCGGGGTATTTATGTAGATCCTACCAATGAGAATATTATTTATAATGTAGATTTTAGGGTGCAAAAATCTACAGATGGAGGACAGAGTTGGAGTAATTCCTTTTCTAATGTACATGTAGATCAACACGCTATGGCATTTTCTCCAAACAATCCACAAAACATATTATTGGGTAACGATGGAGGTTTATATGAAAGTCAAAATGGGGGGAACACATCCTTAAAATATACATCACTTCCCATTACACAGTTGTATAGATTTCATGTTGATGCCCAAGACGATAGTAAGATATATGCTGGCGCACAAGATAACAACACCATACGCACCACCACTGGAGATACAGATAATTGGAATCCCATTTATGGTGGTGATGGCTTCCAGCCACTTGTAGACCCAGACAACACTAATGTAATATATGCCTTATCACAGCGGGGTAATTTGGGTAAATCTATAAACGACGGCGTTTCTTTCTCTGGGGCCATGAGTGGTATTTCAAATAGTGACAGAAAAAATTGGGATACACCAATAGCCTTCGATCCTTCAGATTCTCAAACCCTCTATTATGGAGCAAATCGTTTGTATAGAACGACAAATGCAGCAGGGAATTGGTCTGCAATAAGCCCAGATCTAACCGATGGGCCTTATGAGGGTAATTTAACCTTTGGAACCATAATTAGTATAAGCGTTTCAGCTATAAACAGCAATGTTATATTCCTAGGAACAGATGATGGTAACCTCTGGACTACCGATGACGGAGGTGCGTTTTGGTCTAATATTTCGGCCAGCCTACCAAATAGATGGGTAACAAGTGTCCTTGCAGATCCAGATGATGTAAATACCGTGTATGCTACCTACTCTGGGTATCGTTTTGGAGAAAATCTAGGGCATGTTTTTAAAAGCGAAAACAGCGGAGCTACCTGGGAGGACATCTCTGGAGGGATTCCTGATATTCCTATCAATGATATTGTTAAAGACAGTTATGGCAATTTATTTGTTGCAACAGATGTTGGAGTAGTAGCCTCTTCAGACCAAGGAGGATCTTGGAGTGTTTTGGCTGCAAATTTACCTTCTGTGCCTGTTACAGATCTGCATATTCATCAAGCCAGCGAGTATCTTTATGCTGCAACGTATGGAAGATCAAGCTATAAAATAAATATTGCAGAAAATATTTTAGGTTCTAACAATCAAGCCTTACAAGACTCCGTAGCATTATTTCCTAATCCCGCACAGGATAACGTTGTAATTTCTTTTCTACAAAAAGCAGAAAATATTACGGTAACTGTATATGATGCACTTGGCAGAAAAATGACACAAAAAACACTACCTGCCACATTAAATAAGGCTACTTTGGATGTGTCTAAGCTCTCTAGAGGGCTTTATTATCTTGCGCTAGACATAGCTGGTACTAGCACAACTCACAAACTCATAAAAAAATAAGTTATTACCTACTTACAAGCAACAAATTGGCTTTTTAAACAGCTCCCAATGTATCAAAATGTGGGCATGGCTGGCTATAAAATAGATTTGAGTAATGCCTTATTACTGGCAAATTATCTTGACAACCCACATCATACATTTAAATCTATCCATGTAGCTGGAACAAATGGTAAGGGTTCTACCAGCCATATGATGGCCTCTGCTTTGCAAGAAGCAGGATATAAAGTAGGCCTTTATACTTCTCCACATTTAAAAGATTTTAGAGAGCGTATAAAAATAAATGGAATAATGATTCCAAAGAGGAAAGTGTCTTCCTTTGTTGGCAAGCACCAAGATTTTTTTAAAAACAACAAGCTGTCTTTTTTTGAAATGACAGTAGGGTTGGCCTTTCATTATTTTGCACAAAGTCATGTGGATATTGCAATTATAGAAGTAGGGCTTGGAGGTAGGCTAGATAGTACTAATATTATAAGCCCAGAGCTCAGTGTGATTACCAATATTGGCCTAGACCATACCCAGTTTCTGGGTACTACCCTTGAGGCAATTGCAAAAGAAAAAGCAGGTATTATAAAACCAAACATACCTGTTGTTATTGGGGAGCTCCATCCAGATACAAAAAAAATCTTCCAGCAAGTGGCTAAACAAAAAGGCGCCCCAATTACTTTTGCAGAAAAACAAGAAGTGTCTTTGTTTGATTGTGATTTGAAAGGAAATTACCAAGTAAAAAATCAGCGCACCGCTTTAGCCGCTCTAGAAATACTAACAAAAAAGGGTTTCAAGATTTCACATACCGATACCCAAAGAGGTATTGGGTCTGTGGTTTCTAACACAGGGTTATTAGGCAGGTGGCAAGTATTAGGAACCTTGCCTACTTTGGTGTGTGATACAGCACATAATAAAGAGGGTTTACTTTTTACCATGAATCAATTGCAACAAATAAATCAAGGAGTATTGCATATTGTTTTTGGCGTTGTTGGAGATAAAGATCTAGGGGCTATATTGCCTTTATTGCCATCTAGTGCTAGGTATTATTTCTGTGCCCCAGATATTCCAAGAGCACTAAATGTTGCTATTTTAAAACAAAAAGCGGAAGAATTTAGTCTTACAGGAAATTCATTCAAGTCTGTAAAGGCTGCTTTAAGAGCTGCTTTAAAAGCTGCAGCAATCAATGATATAATATATGTGGGAGGGAGTACTTTTGTGGTAGCTGAAGTAGTCTAGTTTTTAAACTTTAATTAATAAAAAAATCTCCCAACAGTATTTGTATCTGTTAAGAGATTTTTTAAGCAGAAATTATCTAATTTCTACCATTTATATATTCCTCAAGTTCTTCGCCGCTACTGCTAAAAGAAAATACATCAAATACTTTAAAATAGTTTTCTACATCATAGATGTAATCATATGCAAATTTTGCAGTATCTAATTTCCCGTCATCGAAGCTAAATTCGTTCAACAAATCTACTAGCTGATCAACAGTCATGCAATTGCTCTTTACTATTTGTTTTGTTACTCTTTGTTTGTCATCGCTAAAAGATTGGTTTTTTACAGAATTAATCATTTGATTAAATCTTTGCTCACTCACCGGTGGTGTGCAACCAACTTTTCCACTGTACCCAGTTACATATACAACTGCCGTTTGTGGTGCCGTATTTGTGATAACAGTAGTTTGTGTTGTAGTTTGTTGTTGGGTGTTTCCCATATTCATATTGATATTCATGCCCTCACCTACATTCATGTTAATATTCATACCATTATTTGCCGGGTTGGTAGTTGTGGTTGTTTGTGTCATAACTGTCTCTTATACACATCTCCGAGCCCAC